>NZ_LKDX01000021.1:0-78201 GCF_001401795.1 Pseudoalteromonas sp. P1-26
GTTCGTAACCTAACAAGCTGTTTAAAATGGACGCCTTACTGCTTGGCTGGCGCTCATTCTTCGCTAATTTTAGCCAAGCGTAATCCGCCAATTAACAGGGCGTTTTGTGGTCGAGCAGTATAAGAGTTAGTCTTTCGAAAGGGGTATATATTGAAAATTAAAAGTGGCTTTAGTTCTAGAGTTGGCTATGCGCTGGAAGATTTGTGTAAAGACATTTTAAGTGCAAATCAGTGGGATGTAGATAATCAAGATCCCATGATTGATATGGGCGTTGATATCATTGCAAAAGAGCCCGATGATCAGAACAAAGTTGTATTTGAAGTAAAATACACTCGTAATACCACATACCCCACATCTGCATTAAAAGCTTCAGCTGAAAGGCTCGTTAATTCTGCTCGTTCTATGAGTGTTGGAAAAGCAGTACTGATTGTTGCAGCAGATATCAAGCCAGAAATACAGAAAAGAGTCGAAGACGAGTATGATATTCAGATAGTCAATTTAGATAGCTTGCTATCACTTGCTAGTATTGATTTGGAGTTATTGGGACGGCTCGTAAAATTATGTGAAGTGGACTTGTCAGAGCGAAAGTTGCACGATGACTTATCCAATATTTTGCATCCTGGTAAAATCAACTTTTCATCGAAAGGGAATGAACCCTCAAAAAACGAAATATTGGGTTCTCAGTTTAAAGATAAACTGAAGTTAATACCTCATGGGCGAGATGGTTGTTATGACTATGAAGATACCATGAGTGAGATTCTACAATATCTTTTTGATGGAGATTTAAAAGGCTGGCATCAGCAGGAAAGAACAACAGATGATCTTCATCGTTATGATTTGATTTGTCGAGTTGTAGATAAATCCACTGTATGGAAGTTTATTTCATCAAATTTGGATTCTAGATATGTGTTGTTTGAATTTAAGAATTACCAAGACAAGATTGGTCAGTCTCAAGTCTATTCAACCGAAAAATACCTATTCGAAAAAGCTAAGCGTAAGGTTTGCTTTTTAATTTCTAGGGAAGGGCCGTCAGATAATGCTTTAGTTGCATGCCAAGGGGCTATGAGAGAGCACGGTAAATTAATTATAAACTTGGATGACGAAATTATCACAGCTTTAATAGATAGCAAAATATCTGGTGATGATCCAAATGAAATTCTCTTTGAAAAAGTGGATGATTTCTTAATGAAGTTACCTAGATGAAACCACATAACAAGGCGCTGCTACGGAATATTTTCTCGCTGGCGCTCAAAAATATCCGCAGAGCGCGGCGTTATATGCCTTTGGAGAATGATGTTTAATTCAACGGATGATTACCTGTCAAAACTTGCTGATAAAAATGTGCTCGCTGACGAAAAAGATGCTGTTCTAGCTGCACTAGAAAAAGACGGAAAGTGGAAACAGTGCATAGAGTGGCGCATTTCAACTTACACTGAAACAACTATTTCATACGAAATGTTCAATGACGAAAAACGTTTTCGTGTCCATGTTAAATGCGATCATGAGTTTAGTTGTTTAAGCCCTACTGTTGAACGAGCATTAGAAATGGCAGGCTTGTACCAACAACTAATATTCAAGTTATTTCGTCAAGTTGGTTGGGCTTCTTGGGAAAGTATTGATGTTTTAAAGTCTGAGTAACCGGCATATAAAAAGTTACTCAAAAGGACACAAAACGCTTGGCTTGTGCTCCTTCGTCGCTAATTATAGCCAAGCATTTATGCGCCCATTAGTAAGGCGTTATAAGCACTTTAAGATATGAGTAAAATTCTTAGCGTATTTTTCTTAGTTACAGCTTTTTCTTGTGTTGCTGTTGAGACAGTGCCTTTTGTCAGCTTATTGGTGTCGCCAGAAAAATATGACAATAAGTGCATTCAAACTGTGGGTGTAATTAGCATTGAATTTGAAGGGGGTAGTCTTTACCTTGATCACGCTAGTTACATTGCCCGAGCTTTTGAAAATGGTATTTCTCAGCCCTTTGAAGCCGCGTCAGTTGCTTATGATAGTGAAAATGCTGAGGTCCAGGTTAAGAGGTTAAACGATGCATACGAAGGTAAATTGGTTAGGATTGTAGGCAAGTTTCAAGCAGTTAATCCTTCAAAACGTCTTTTCAGCACTAAAAGCACATTTAGCTCAATAAGCTACATAAAAACACTTGCGCCAAACGAAGGGGCAATATTTGGCAATCAAGCAAGGTGCTTATAACAAACGCATTAATGAATGGACGTCTAAAGCTTGGCTGACGCTCGTTCCTCGCTAATTTTAGCCAAGCTTAATCCGCCCATTATGCGGGCGTTAGTGTTCATCTTAGATCGAGACTCGAATGGAATACATAATTGGATTAATATCATTTCTACTTGGAATAGCTTCAGGATATTTTATTGCCTATGGTAAAGAGAAAGGCAAGAATCGAGCGTTAAAAGAAGACATTGAAAGTTTAGAAGACCAGAAGCAGCAAGTTCAGATTAAATATACTAGAGAGATCGAGGAGCTTAAAAAGGATAACGCCCTTAATATCGAGCTAAGAAAACACAAGTACGAAGAAAAGAAAAATCAATTTGCCAAATTCTTTACGCTTTTAGATGAATTCCATGCCAAAAGTAATGAGATTTTCATGGAGCGATTTGGCCCAATCTATTCAAAGTTTATGGAAAATTATTTGGTTGATGATGAATCAACCCAAAATGAAGCCATTGCTGAGTTTAACCAAGGCATGATGGGTTTATTTGGTGAGCTAAATCAAGAGCATTTAAAGCTCACCACTGAAACAAATAGTATACGTCTAATTTCTTCAGAAATTTTAGATGGTCATCTTGATCAGCTCACAGCTAAAGTAGGCGATGCTACTAATACAGCGCAAGAAATGTTGAAAATGATGGCAAGCCCAGAGTTTTGGGCAGATCAGACCATTTTGTCTCCGCTTCAGATCAAAGCTGAAGAACAAGGTCGAGAGATTATCTTGATACGCGACAACATTCGTAAACAAATGAAAGGTGAGTTAGATCAAATATAAAATACTAACAAATGTGTCATGCCTAAGAGAGTTATGTGAATATTGCTATTTTTGTAGTTTCATTTGTGGTCTATGTTTGGCTCTGCTTGGGTATCGTAAAGTTCCATAAACATTTAGCAGATAAACTTAAACTGGTTAATCGTCGTAGTTTGTTAAACGTGTTTAGCCAATATATTTGGTTTCTGTTGTTTATCGTTACCTACATTCCGATTAGTATATTCTTCCCTGCATGGTTAAATGGAAAACTTGGCATAGTGCAAGAGTCCCCAAATGTAACAGCTATTTTCATTTTGTTGGGATGTTTAACACTAGCAATTACTATGTGGCTAGGTTATAAAAAAAACTAAGCAGGCGAATTGGTAATCGGCATATAACAAAGCAAATTAAAAAGTGCGGACAAAAAACTAGTTTGCTTTGTTCGTACCTTACAAATTTTTAGCCAACTAATTTTTGCCGTTTATTTGCGGCGTTACATGCCAATGGCTAAGTCATTATCGGAATCATATATAGGGAGTAATTGTGAGTCTTGTTCAAATTCATTTTGATGGTGATATAGCTGTCAACCACCAAGTAAGTATGAGAACCCTTGGTAAAACGCTAACGCATTTGCAAAATTCGATGGATAGAGCCTACTTAGAGCAGCGTTATGGGCAGCTATGGAAGTTTGCAAAAATGCGACAGGAGTTTTACTCAGAGGTTGAGCTGCTTGTACAAGAGCCTAAAGAAGGTGGCTATGTACTAGATTTCTTATCGTCAAACCCCGTAACCAAGGCCGTTATAAACAGAGTTTCTAGTGCTGTAAATGGTGCTGTCGAAGCTTCAAAGCAAGCAGGTTTGGACAAAGCAACTAAAATCGAAGACTCACTAAGCACTAGGATAGCTCAAGTTGAAAGCGGGATTCTTGTCCCAAAAGACCTGCAGACGATGATAGATAACCCGGATGCATCAGTCATAAGGCGATATGGAGATCGTGCGATCTCTAGAGAAATCGATCAAATACTGTCAATCATTAGAGCTGGGCACGCAGGAGATAGTACTTTTGAGCTTTTTTTAAGCGGAGATAAATCTGCTAAATTTGAATTTAATAAAGAGTCTGCTGGAAGGTTCCATTCAACCGTTTCTCGCAGAGAGCTAGGTGAGCCAGTACTCTACACTGCAACTATATCATCACTAGATCGGCATAATAACAACGGAAAAATTTACAATTTAATAACCGAAAAAGTTGCCAATATTCATTTTTTCAATGAAGGCTTTCTTGAGATGGCAATGCCTTTTTTTCAAGAGAAAAAAGAAATGGTTTTTGTGGGTTCTCCATTAATAGAATACGGTGCATTTGATCCAAATGCTGGTGATATCTACTTTATCAAATTGGCATAATTATGGATGAACTGGCGAAAGCGGTACAAAAAAAATATATTGAAGATATAACCAAGAAGTACCCGCTTCATCGTTTCCTTGTTATGTTTATGGTGATAATTTCATCATACATTTACTCCAAGGGTGATGACGTTCGAGTACTCTCTGAGCTACAGAATATAAAGTTAAGCTTTATCTTTGATTTTAACAAAGGCTTGCTTGCTTCAGTTGATTTCGAGCAGTTGGTTATTGCTATTTTTGTGACGGGGATTATTGGTCACATATATTCGAAAGTTAGCAGTATGTCATTCAATTTGCTGTCGAAAGCATCTTCTTTTGATTCTTATATATCCCAAATTAAAGAGAAGGTTGATTCAAAAAAATCACAAGAGGAGGTTTTGAATTACTTTCTTGCTAAAGATGTTTCGAAAGAGCTTGAGGGGTTGAGAGTTAAATTGAAATCTTTTCATACCCGTTCTGAAGTGTTTCTTGTTGCTGCATTAATTATAGGGTGGGGATGGGATTCTAATAATTACTATGATTGGATTTTAGTTTTGGTGCTGATGGTGACTATTTTTTCAAACATTTGGAAAGCTTTTCAATTCTATATTTCTGATTTCTTACCTTTCTATATAACGGAACAAACATTGTTGGGGGCGACTGTTGACTTTGGTGATAAATAGGCATGTAACAAGTCACTCCACACGGAAATTTTACTCGCTACGCTCCCAAAATCCCGGTGAGTGAAGCGTTATTGATTAAATACTCTAACGTGTTTTTGTCCAAATATGAGCTATAAGCAACGCCTGGCTTAACTTCTTATTTGTCTGTTTGATCCTTCCTACAGACACCTTAATCAGAAGGTCTCATCTTATTAACTCAGAGCGAACTTTATATTCTTAAAGTGGTGCATTCTTTTTGAGTGAATGGGATTAAATGTTCGGGTAGTTTTATAGGTAATTCAGGTTCAATAATACGTTTACCTTTTTTAAAAGCATCTAAACCTTGCAGAATAATAGCTTCATTAATTAAAAAATATTTATACGCCGTTTCTGCTCTTAAATCATAAAGCTCATCGTTTTTATCGTAATGCTCTCCTGAACGGTCATGCTCTCTTCCTGTATGTCCAAGTATTAGTTTTGACTCAATTTGCGCATTGCTGAGTGAATAACCTTCTTCTTTTACTAGATATCTGACAACATTGGTTTTAGCGTGCTGTCTAAGTAAGGTAAAGCAAGGTCCAGCTGTACCTTTCACATAAAGGTCTTCCAGAGATGATTTATAGATGTCATTAGGGCAAATCAACATGAAGTATTCCCTTAAAGAATTATACGGCATCGCTTTAGCACAGTCTTTAAAGCTGAAAAATAAGTACTCATTAGGCTTATCAGGATGTAGTGATAACTGATTTTTGATTATTTTTGTCATTTGCAGAGTTAACTTTATTTTGAATTGTCCTTTGTTCTTCATAGCTCCTTCTTTGGTCATTGTGGATTTCGGATAAGTTATATATTTAGGGTTCTTTAAGTTATCTAGATAGCTTGTTTTTAATTCAATTATGTTAACTGGCCTAACAGCTGTGAAAGCCATTAAAAGTACAGCGTTCTTTTTTTGGGTGTTGGGCTCCTCTTCTAATCTATACATGAGCTTTGAAATACCCTCGCCATCGGTATACCCATTAAAAGTAGACTTGATAGGTGCTGGAATATAGTTAGTACGAATTTCGTTGATAGATTTATTCTTAAGATTTAGCTTTTCTGAAGCAAAAGCAAATAATGATTTAACTCTATTAGAAACATCATATGTATAATTTGCTTTCTTTTCTTCATATAGTTTGTCAAAAGCAGACTTTATTTCTTCTTGGCTTATATCTAAGAACTTTGCAGAACTGCCAATTACATTCACAAAGGCATTTATTTGTGATGAATATGTTTTGATAGTTTTTTTAGAAATGACTCTTTTATCATTTTCATGTTTCATTGAGAGGCTTTCAATGAATTTTTCAGCAACTTCTCCAAGCGTTTGACCATACATTTGATTATCAAAAATGATGGCGCTAAGAGTTGCAGCTTCAGCGACTGTCATTGTTTTATTGTTACCCAATAAAGGCTTTTTTAACTTTCGATGGCCAGGGTAGTATGCATAAAATTGTACGATTCCATTTAAGTTAAAAATGAACCTTAATTTGCTTTTGCTACAATATTTAGATTTCCTATAATCTTTTTTGGGTTGGCCTGGTTCTGGTTCTGGGTATTTAATTGCTGCAGCGCATTCAGATAATATTAAAATATCTTTATCACTATATGGTGGTTTAAAACTGTCGAATTTCGACTTGCTAATACACTCACTTTCACTTTGCTTCTCAGACTCATTTTCACTTGTTATCTTAGATAGTTTTTTAATTTTATCTAATATTATGCTTATTTTATTTTTCTTAAGCTTATTTTTAGTTTTTTTCATATTTTATTAAGTCTTTATTACTTCATCTGGGATGAATTAACGTTGTCGCTTTTTTATTATGTTGAATGAGTTTTTTGATTGCTGCAAGAGGGGGGAAGCCTTGCCAGCTATGGCTTTAAGCCTATGACTACTAAGATCATTTTGGTGGTGAAATTAAATGGCTTTGTTTAAGCTACTGATATGTCGTTTATAAGCTTATTATCAATTCTGAGCTTTTTGGTGGTGTATTAGTATGTTTTGGGTACTAAACTTTTTTAAATTTTTTTAATAAAATTTTTTAACGATTTTTGTGTACTTTTTATAAATTCTTTGTAAGTTTATCAAAATTCAATACTTTTCTTCGTTCTACCGTTAAATTTATTTTTGCCAATACTATTTATTATTTTTGAGCGAAAAGTGTTCATTATCTTTGCTGTTGTACGAAAAATGACCCAGCTTTACGCTGAGTCATTATTTAGTTTCTATATGCTCTTTCAGTATACTTTTCGGATGAGTATTTAGCTTAAACAGCAATATCATCAAGGTAACTTTCGATTACAGTTCTACCATCTTTAGTCAGAATTAACTCTTTAACTGATTTTCCTGTATCGCCAAAAGGCTGATTTATGAATTGAATGTATGCACCTTTATGGACAAGAGATGCTTTTATTCGCTCTCTTAGAGCTTTCTTATGTTCCTTATCTTTGATTATTTTTTGTTGGTTTACCTGAAATGCTGTAGGCCTTAACTCTAAGCTTTGAAATTCATGGACTCGTTTTAAAATGCTGACCTCGTGTAACTTAAATACATTAAACTTAAGTTTTGTTGAAGTGCCGTAGAGCTCTTCAGATTTATCGTAGTTAAGCCCATTCGGATCATCAGACTTTCTCAAATGATGAAGTGCTAACCGGGTTAAATCTTCTGCATGCTTAAAGTGGTAGCCGTTTGATACTAACAGCTCCTTTGTATTGGATTTAAAAAAGCTTCTACACATAGTACAAAATGCACCCGCAGAGCCTTTCATTACAATCTGTTCGATATCGCCTTTTACTGCATCAAATGGAGAATAGTCTTTGATAATTTTATCGAGGGAGCGTTTAGAAAATTGCTTCATAGGGTCGCGTGGTTGCAGGAAAATGAACTCTTGATTGCAATTAGGTCGTGCCGATTCCATCCATGCCCTTTGTTCAAGGATAATAGTTCGCATCATTTTTGTTAGTGGGAGTCTGTATTCTTTTTGGTTTTTCATTTCACCACGTACACCTACGATGGATGACGGAAAAGTTATTAAAGTCGGAAAGGTAATACTATTCAGCCATGACCATTTCATTTGAGGAATGTTGATAGGCCTCAAGCCCGTTAAAATCATAAACCTGGCTGCGTTCTTCTGGTGAATGCATGGCGTAGTTGCAAGGTTGATCCACAACTCTGCAATTGAATCTAAGTCAGTGTAGGCTTGGCACGGGCGGGGAGTATCAACTCGATCCGAAACATAATAATCATCGATGTCAGCAGCAGGATTACGGCCATTGTTAAACTTATTTTTGGCGAACTTCCATATACGCCTTATTTGAGCAAATAGCTCTATGGCTTGGTTGTTGGATTCGCTAGCAATAATTTTATCAATGATTCGCTCAAGATCCCCTGCCGTAATACTTTGAAATCTCGTTTTCATATTAAAGTACTGCTTAAGCTTTTTTACTCTGCACTTATATGTCCTCAATGAACCGGCTGCAAACTTTGTTGGTGCGAGTAAATGTCGGTTTGTCAGGTTCTGCTCATATTCTTTAAAAATAGTGTTTAAATCGGCGAATATCGTTCTTCCCTCTAACATCGTTTGCGTAAGCTCTCTTGCTTTTGCAATGGTGAGTTCTGGTAACTCCCCTAGCTTTACGTTTCGGATCTCTAATTTTTTTGGGAAATTAGAATAGAAGATGACCTTACCTTTTGGGGTGAAAACGAGCCGTAAATTGTGTTGTTGCTCATATTTAGACAAACGAACCAAGGGCTTATTTTTAATCCCTTGTTTTAAAGCAACTTTTCTCTCAAAATTTGAAATTATTTGAATCGCAGTAACACACTTTTTTATGTACAACATTGAAAAAGGTGCCTTCGTCTCTCTCCAAACGGCTTTTGCTTTGATGTATTCGGCTTTTGTAATGGGTTTATTCGTGTTTTTCATTTCTCTAAAACTCAGGTTTATTAAGCCCTACAGGCCTGTCGTTTGATCTAGATCAACAAAATTTAGAGTGGGGTAAAGTAGAATGCGCGACCGCTTTTGTAACGGCTGCTCATAAACAGAGTGTGCTACGAATTGTGTTATTATTTATCGAATATTTTTCAAACTAAGCTTGTTTGAAAAATATATGTGTTACATACCGACTCATGTAACTATTTGTTTTATAGTGATTTATGTTCGAGGTCATTAAATGGCATTACTCATCAACAACAAATGTATTAACTGCGACATGTGTGATCCAGAGTGCCCGAATGAAGCTATTTATATGGGCGCGAAAATATATCAAATAGACCCAAATAAATGCACTGAGTGTGTAGGGCATTATGATAACCCGACTTGTGTGAGTGTGTGTCCTATTGATTGCATTAAGCCAGATCCAAATCATCGTGAAACTTTAGATGAGTTGGCTGAGAAATACGTTAAATTGACCTCCCAAGCTTCTTAGTTAAATCACTTTTCTTAATTCTTTTTGCTTATCTTAAAGTAGCGCCCTGCGATAATTGTTCTACAATTTTATGAACAACAACACGTTAATAAAAAATCAGGGCGTTTTATGTGGTTTAGTAAATCCTTACAGGCTGAAATTGATGCGTTAAAAGCTGAGCTTTATCCGCTAAAAGATCTCACTTCGGGTATTGATGAAGAGATGTTGGTACTCAGGCTGCGTGCTGATGGCACGATGGCTTATATTAACCAGAACTTTTTAGATGAATTAGGCTACTCGCACAACCAGCTAATTGACTCACCCTTCCAAGATATTATTACTGAACAATCTCGAAATACTGACCAGTTTAAAGACTTGAAAAATGCCATTGAAAATCAACAGCATGGGGTTGGGCACTTACAAATAACTCGCTATGACGGCAAGCTTGAGTGGCTCCGTTTGATTGCACACCCGGTTCACACAGAGCAAGGTGAGCTTAATTACTTTGCTATTTACGGCACTGTGCTTACCGATGCAATTTCTACTTCTCGTGAACAGCGCGATACTATTAATGCAATCTATCGCTCGATGGCGGTTATTGAGTTTGACCTAGAGGGCAAGGTTATTAACGCAAATGAACCGTTTTTAGAGAGTATGGGTTATAAAAAAGATGAGATAGTAGGTAAGCACCACAGTATGTTTTGTGAGCCTGAACTTGCTGAGTCAGCTGAGTATGAGAAGTTTTGGCAGCGCTTAAAGCGTGGTGAGTTTGTTGTTGATCGCTTTAAACGTGTTGACCGTCATGGCAATGAAGTGTGGCTTGAAGCGTCATACAACCCCATTTCAAATGATTTTGGTGAGCTTTACAAAGTGATGAAGTTTGCCACTGTGATCACTGAGCAAGTTAATCGTGAACAGGCAATTTCTCAAGCGGCCGAAATTGCGTATGGCACATCAACCGAGACCGATAAACTGGCTCAACAAGGGGCTGAGGTGTTACAAAACACCATGACGGTGATGAATGAATTAGCCCAGCAGATGGAGCAAGCAGCCCAAGAGATTTCAGCACTTGATAAACAGTCACAGCAAATTGCAGCCATTGTGCAAAGTATAAGTAGCATTGCGGAGCAAACGAACTTGCTGGCGCTAAACGCAGCAATTGAAGCTGCTCGTGCCGGTGAGCAAGGGCGAGGTTTTGCGGTGGTGGCTGATGAAGTCAGACAGCTTGCTTCAAGAACATCAAAAGCCACCGAAGAAATTGTTGAAGTGGTAAATAATAATCAGTCACTTACGCAAAATACAGTAAAGGTTATTGAGCAAGGTAAGGTGAAAGCTGAGCAAGGCGTGTCTTTATCAAATGAGTCTGGTCAAGTGATGGAAGACATACAACACGGTGCGCAGCAAGTGGTTGATGCAGTTGGGCAATTTGCAAACCAACTGAATCACTGACAAAAAGCCTACTCAGTTAGGCTTTTATAATGCTATTTAATTAAATCATTTCTTATTTTGCCTCAAGAAACTTCCTATTGTTTTGAAAGCCAGTATTCATCCAACTTTTTTACGCTAAAATCATTTGGCGGTACAGAAGTTAGTAGTTCTTATCGAGCTACTCTGTGATGATTTTGGTATTAAAGGTGGGATGATTTATGTTTTTTACCCAACCATTGAAAGAAAGGATAGCTCAGTTAGAAGATGAATTGTTTCGTGTATCTCAAGTGAAAGATACATTAGATAATAGAATGTTTACGCTGGAACTCGATAGGGAAGGTCATATCACGTTTGCCAATACGCAAGTATTAGCAGAACTCGGCTTTACAGAAGCACAACTAATAGGAAAACCTCTGCTTGATTTGGTGCCTAGCAGCGCCAAAGACGCAAAGCATTATCTTCATTTTAAACGAGCTATTTTAGATAAATCAGCTTGGGTCGGTGCTGTTCAACTTTTAAATACGCAGGGCCAGCATGTTTGGTTAAGAGTATTTTTCCATCCAATTTTAAATAAACAGCAGGGCTTTGAAAAGTTTGATCTTCACGCCAGTGTACTGACCCGAACAATTGAAACATCGCAAGAAAATAAAGACTTAGTGAAAGCAATTAATCGGTCTATGGCGGTTATTGAGTTTGATTTAGATGGCCATGTTTTAAAAGCGAATGAGCAATTTCTAGCGGGAGTTGGTTATACAAAAGACGAAATTATCGGTAAACATCACCGTATGTTTTGTGAACCAGCTGAAGCAAACTCAACTGGCTATGCTGAGTTTTGGCAGAAATTACAAAAAGGCCAATTTATCTCGTCACGATTTAAGCGGGTGAATAAATTTGGTGAATCCATTTGGTTGGAGGCGACTTACAATCCGGTTTTTAACGAGCAAGATGTGCTTTATAAAGTCGTTAAGTTTGCCACCGTCATCACCGAACAAGTGAATCTAGAAATGGCTGTGTCTCAAGCGGCGGATATTGCCTACAGCACATCCACTGAAACCGATAAAGCAGCAAAGCAAGGTGCCACCGTTTTAGATGAAATGGTTCATGTAATGGACGATTTAGCGAAGCAAATGGAACAAGCTGCAGCTGAAATGGCTGAGCTCGATAAGCAATCGCAACATATTTCTGCCATCGTACAAAGTATTAGTAGTATTGCAGATCAAACAAACTTACTGGCGCTTAATGCTGCCATTGAGGCGGCTCGTGCAGGTGATCAAGGCCGAGGCTTTGCGGTGGTGGCTGATGAAGTAAGACAACTTGCTTTAAGAACCTCTAATTCGACAGTCGAGATTGTTGATGTTGTAAAACAAAATAGGTCTTTGACTAAACAAACGGTTGAAGTTATCGAATTAGGAAAAGCAAAAGCTGAACAAGGTTTTAAACTTGCTTCAGAGTCTGGTAGCGTGATGAGCGACATTCAACATGGCGCTCGAAAAGTGGTAGATGCGGTTGGGCAGTTTTCACAAAAGATAAAATAACTTTATCTATGTTTATATTGGGTTTTACAGTAACCACGGGATATATCTGGATGGCGTATTTTTAAGTGTTTGGTTTGCCTACCCGCTGCGCGTTTTCGCCAAAGTTTAAAACTCGAGCTTGTTAATTGCTCACGCATTAGCGCGATAACGCTTTTTTCATTTAAACCAAACTGTTGGTTTATTGCTTCAAACGGGGTTCTGTCTTCCCACGCCATCTCTATGATGCGTGATATTTCATGATCTAAGTGCTGCATTACGGCTCCTTTTTGTAGCTTATACGTATTTGCAGCAGGTTTAGATTATAAAATATCGTGTTGCCAGTGCTCTGCTAAAAAGTCGATGAACGCTCTGACCACATTTTGTTGGAAGTTACGTGATAAATACACTGCCCATAAATGAGAGCCCATAGTTGTATGCTCTGGCAGTACTTTAACAAGCTCACCTGATGCCAAATAGTCATTGGCGAGATCGCATGGTAGGTGAGCCACCCCGATTCCTTGTTTTGCTGCTTTTAAAAGCACCCCCATATCGTTGGCAACAATGTTGCCCTTTACTGTCACTTTTTGTGTGTTGTCGTCGTGTTGAAATTGCCAAATAGTGTGTTTGTTATGAACAAGGCAATTATGTGCGGTTAAGTCACTCGGCTCATTAATCGGTGGGTTCGCAGCTAAATAATCGTTAGAAGCACATACTGCGGTTGCGATATACATTAGCTTACGGGCAATAAGACCTTCATCGGGCTGGTGGATGAAACGCAAAGCGATATCAACGCGGTCATCAACCAGCTGCGATAAACTATCTGAAAGTAACAGTTCAAAGCGCGTCTGAGGATGGCGCTTGGTGAATACTTCAATGGCATCAAACAGTTTATGTTGGCCAAGCCCAATCGGAGAGGCAACTCGAATGGTACCTACCAATTCATTGTTATGGCTGTGTGCTCTGCTTTGTAAATCAGACACTTGATTTAATATTTGCTGGCAATAGCTAAGGGCTTCTTCGCCTTGAAGGGTCAAACTTACTTTGCGTGTTGTGCGATGAAACAACCTTAAATTTAGCCACTTTTCTATATCTTGAATATGTCTAGAAACTTGTAATCGGCTTAAACCTAAATGCTCTGCAGCCTGAGTAAAGCTGCCGGTACGGGCAACCTCGACAAAGCTAGTAATTGAATTGAGTTTATCCATTGGTATCTTCAAGTGAAACAATGTGTATCTATATAGTGTATTTATCAGTAATTAGTGAACAAGTAAACTGCAATCATTGAAACAAACAACGGAGAATTCCTCATGAAATTAGCAGTTATTGGCGCAACAGGTTGGATTGGCAGCCACATTACTTCAGAAGCAATCGCACGTGGTCATCAAGTAAATGCATTAGTTAGAGACGCAAGTAAAGTAACCCAAGATAACGTTACTGTGACTGAATTTGATTTAACTAAAGACGATATCGCAACTGCAGCTGCAGGTAGTGATGTTGTTATTGCTGCAATTGGTGGTCGTGCTTTAGGTAACCATGAAATTGTGGCAAATACAGCAAAACAATTACTAAACGCACTTGCAGGTACTAACACACGTATTTTATGGGTGGGCGGTGCAGGTAGCTTAGAAGTCGCACCCGGTGTAACACTGGTATCAAGCCCAGATTTTCCTACTGAATACAAAGCAGAAGCCATAGCTCAAGGTGAGGCACTTGATGTGTTTAGAGCCTCAAAAGTAGATACAGCTTGGACTTTTGTATCACCAGCTGCGGTCATTTACCCTGGTGAGTCAGAAGGCCCGTACCGTGTTGGTGGCGACAGCTTCTTTACTGATGCAAAAGGCGAAAGCAAAATATCAGTCACTGATTATGCTAAAGCGATGCTTGATGAAGCACAATCGGCAGCTCATTTAAATCAACGTATTAGTATTGCTTACTAATAGCGAGCCTTTCTTCAGGCTCATAAAATGGTATTCTTAAACTATGTGTTAAGTTACCTATTTAATTTATGAGCCTGTTATTTTCTATTGCACTTGCAACCATACCTGCCTTACCTGAACCCGTCGCGAACAATGCTGTTGCCAAAGTTGTTATTGATGAACAAGCCTACTTTTTAAGTTTTATGGGCTTGAGCTCAGGCAAAGCACATACAGATGTTCACAATAAAGTGTGGGTCCTTAAAGTGGGCGATAAGGCGTGGCAAGCAGCTAAAGCCGTACCAAGTACGTTGCCCCTTACTGGCCGTTTGGCGAGTACCGCAGTGGGTGTGGGTAAGCATGCCTATGTATTTGGTGGGTATACCGTTAGCGCCGATCATCAAGAAATCTCTACACCCGATGTATATCGCTATGATGTGCTCTCTAATTCATATACGCAACTTGCCAATATGCCAGTGCCGGTGGATGACAGTGTGGCGCTTTCGTACCAGCAGCGTTATATCTATTTAGTCAGTGGTTGGCATAATGATGGGAATGTAAACCTTGTACAAGTGTATGATACGCATACAGATACTTGGCAACAGGCTTCGCCATTTTTAGGTCAACCGGTGTTTGGCCAAGCGGCGGCAATTAGTGGGAACACTATATTGGTGTGTGATGGCGTTAAAACACAGGCGAATGCTGATAAACGTCGTTCTTTCGCTGCGGTTGCACAGTGTTTAAAAGGTACGATTGATGCAAATAACCCATTAAAGATAGATTGGCGTACCGTGCCACACCCAACAGGTGTTGCCCATTACCGTATGGCAGCAACCAGTTTTAATGGCGACATTTATATGATGGGCGGCTCTGATAACCCATATAACTACAACGGTATGGGGTACGATGGTAAACCAGCGCCAGCGAGTGATCATGTTTGGCGCTTTGATGTTGATAAAAACACGTGGCATTTAATGCCAAAAGCCGATACCGCGAGCATGGATCATCGAGGTTTATTAGAGCACCAAGGAAGTTTGTATCGTCTTGGTGGTATGGATAATAATCAACAAGTGACAGCCGATGCACTTGGTTACAAGGTAAAGTTATCTCTATGAATACACTCTATATTACTGGGGCAGGTGTGAGTGCCGCTAGCGGTATACCGACCTTTCGTGGCGAAGATGGTTATTGGACCATTGGCAGCAAAAATTATACGCCGATGGAAATGGCAACACGTGCTATGTACGAAAATAATCCCCGCGAATTTTTAGCTTGGTATTATCATCGTTTTGCAACCTATCGCCATCACGGTCCCAATCAAGTGCATCATTGGTTGAGTGATAAAAATCTCATTACGCAAAATATCGATGGCCTTGATGGTAAAGCAGGTAACACCGATTTTATTGCTATTCATGGTCGCTTAGATCAAATGACACTGTTTCACCATCAAGGTGACGATGTGATGGCTTTTAACGCGCCGTGGGACAAAGTCAACGAAGACAACCTCCACAACTCACTGCTCGAGGTTTTTAATATTGATAATGAAAGCCCCAAGCTTAACGAATCGTTTAAGCCTTACGTGCTGTTATTTGACGAATACTACACTGAACTTTATCGAATTTCAGAGGCGCAACAGCGTATGCTCGATGCCGATAAAATCGTCTTTATCGGCACCTCGTTTAGTGTCAATATAACGCAAATGGCACTCGATATTGCACGTAGCCAAGGCACGCCAATTGAGGTGGTTGACCCGGATCCTACTCATGTATTTCATCCTAATGTGACATACCACAAGATGACTGCGCTTGAGTATGTTCAGCAGCAAGGGTAAAAATAAGGCGCTTTAATTAAGCGCCTTATTTGATTACTTTTCAGCTTTTGTTTCTGTGATGTTTAACCGCGCTTGTAAGGGATCCGGTAAAAACTCTGCAGTCCCTGATTTACTCATTTGCAGTATAAAAGATTCATCATTTATATATGCTTGCCAAGTCGGTAAACCCGGGCCATTTGGTGTGCCTAATTTAATAAAATTCGTCACATAACGGTGCATTATTTTAGCGGCTTGCTTATCTTGCTCAGTGGTTACATGCCCATATTTCGCTGCCACAGTATTAAAAAAGTACGGAATTTCGCTGGCGTGCTCTGCACCGGGTTTATCTAAAGTTTGCGCCACATAACCAAAACGATATAAAAAGGCATCTTTCCCCATATCTGTCACACGTTTTGCAACGAACCTTGCTGGCTCTTGCATCAAAGCATCTTGCCCAACTTGGTAATTGAGTAAAGGCAATGGCGTTTCGCCGCTTGCATCGTAAGTCATTTTTGCTTGTGTACTGTGCGGAGCAAAACTTGCGAATAGCGCCTCTTTAGAAGCAAAATTAGCATAGCCTAAATCCATATCTGTTGTACCGACCATGGTCGCAACATGGCTAAACGTGCCTTTACTCAAGCGCGCTTCTGTCGCCGAATTGATGATGGTGCCATCAATAATTGGCCCGCCAACGTACGTAGGTTCAACATCATTTTGTCGGTTTAATGTGCTCAGATTTAGGTCATCAACCACGTCTTCAGCAGATAACTCACGTAGTGCAGCAAGGGCATTTTCATCACTGCCTAAAATGGTGTGTTGTTTGGCAAAGTTTTCGCCAATTTTTTCGGCACTTAATACGGTGTCATCATCACTAGTTAGAGGCAACTGCTTAAAAAGCTCTCGTCCGCCCGCTGACATAATAATCGCTTGCTGGAATAAGCCATTGGCAGCAGGTGTTTGCATCATCGCATGTACCGATGCGCCTCCTGCAGATTCACCCATGAGTGTGACTTTTGCAGCATCACCACCAAATTGAGCAATATTTTGTTTAACCCATTCAAGGGCCGCAATTTGATCCATTAAAGCGTAGTTGCCAAGCGCATCGTTCTCAAAACGACTGAGAGCAGGGTGCGCAAAAAAGCCAAATCGGCCTAGGCGATAATTAAAGCTAACAAAAATAACCCCTTGTTTAGCAAAGCTCTCACCTGAATAAACTGCGGGTGATGCACCACCATTTACAAAGCCACCACCGTGTATCCATACCACAACAGGGTAAGGGGTATCGCTGTGTTTAGTGGGTTTAAATACATTTAAATAAAGGCAATCTTCCGAAGGAGTTGTTGTAAGCGGTGCAGCGTCGGCTGCAAACGGCTTTTGCATACAGTCAGGCGCGTAATCGTTAAGTACTTTTACATCTTGCCACTTAGGAACAGGCTCTGGTGCTCGCCAGCGTAACTCTCCCACCGGAGCTGCAGCATACGGAATGCCTTTATAGGCAATAAAACGCCCTTCTTTTTGCCCTTGGATAAGCCCGCCAGTGACGGCAATATGATCAGATTGAGGTTGTTCTTGGCAGCCTTGCAAAAATACAGCAGAGCCTAATAGAAAAGATGAGTAAAAAATCGATTTGAGAATACGCGATGTCATAACAAAGCCTAGGCTGTTTGGGTAAGGCTTATAATATTATATATTTGCTCAATGTTTAAGAAGAAAGCGCTTTAGTGTAAGAACAGGCAGTTAGTTAACCTGTTAATCATTAAGAAAAAAGAACCATTTTGTAATTCTATTTCTTATGCTACTGAGCTAATATTTATTTAACTACCCTAATAACTGGTGTTTCAATGTGGTTTAGTAAAAATAAAGATCAACTCATTGATGCCTTGCAGCATGATGTTGATAAAAGTCAGCAATATTTAGCTGGGATCAGAGAAAATATTGCTTATATCGAATTTACACCAGATGGAACTGTTCTCGAAGCCAATGATTTGTTTTGTAAAACAATGAAAGTGCAAGCTGGCGATATTATTGGTCAGCATCATAGTAAGTTTTGTGCGCCTGAATATAGCAGCTCAAAAGAGTATCAAACGTTTTGGCAAGATATTGCTAGAGGCCAAGCAAAGTCAGGGGTTTTCTCGCGCATAAATGGTGCCGGCGAAGATATTTGGCTGCGTGCAACCTATTTTCCTGTTCGCGGTGATGATGGCAAGGTGCGCTGTGCAATTAAGTTCGCTTCAGAAATTACTAAAGAAGTCGAGAAACTTGATGAAATGTCGGCAATCTATGATGCCGTTAATAAAAGCACTGCGATGATCCGCTTTACGCCGGATGGTCATATTATTTCTGCGAATGATAATTTCTTAAATGTTGTAGGTTACAGTCTTGCTGAAATTCAAGGTCAGCATCACAAACTGTTTTGTTATGACGACTTTTATCAAAAGAACCCCAACTTTTGGCAAGATCTTGCAAACGGGCGCATTTTCTCTGGGCAATTTTCTCGTAAAAAACGTGATGGCAGCCCACTTTATTTAGAAGCAACCTACAACCCTATTTTTAATAAACAGGGTAAAGTGACGCAGATCATTAAGTTTGCATCTGATGTCACCGCCAGAGTTAACAGCACCGAAGAAGTTAAACATGCAGCAGAAAATGCCGGCCACACGTCTGAAGAAACCTCGCAAGTTGTGACGAATGGTCAGCAGCGAATTTTAAGTAGTGTTGCGTCATCAAAAAAAGTGAGCGAGCAGGTTCATCAAACTCGTGAACTGTCGGATGTGTTAGCGCAGCAGTCATCACAAATAGGTGAAATTGTAACCACCATTAATAGCATCGCAGAGCAAACAAACTTACTAGCCTTAAATGCAGCGATTGAAGCTGCCAGAGCCGGGGAGCATGGTCGTGGCTTTGCGGTGGTTGCCGATGAAGTAAGAAATTTATCGCAACGTACTTCTGTGTCGACCAGTGAAATATCAGGCCTGATTGGAAAGACGCAAGAAATCGCAGCAAAAATGACGGCTCTTATCGAAGAAATCGAAGCTCTGTCTGGTGAGTCTCAGCAAAATGTTGAAGAAGTCAGCATGATCATGGAAGACATTAAAACCGGTGCAGATAAAGTGGTGGATCAAATATCTGAAGTAATTATTCGTTACGATACACTCTAAACAACAAAAAGCCCGCAGTGCGGGCTTTTTAATGGGGGTATTGATTCCAATATTATTCAGAAACAGTGAAAGACACGTCTAAGTCTTCACCTGATGTTACTGTAATTGGTTTTACTTGATAAAGCGTAAATGCTTCGTCTTGCGTTTCAACGTCATCGATATGCGCTGCACAGGTATAAGCAAGTTGGTAGTCACCCGGTTGAATGAACGCAAGTTCAAATTCGTATTGGTTATCTTCGCTATCGAAAACAACATCCGCCGTTGCAAGAGGTGCATCTAATGGTGTTTCGTCTTCGTTAACTTCATAGTTGTCCATTGGCATTTCAACATCGCTGCTGTATAGGTAAACAGCATGACCGAATGAGCCATCTTCTAGTGCGATATTGATATTATCAGTTTCACAGTTAGCGATAAGTACATCGCTTACAGTGCCTTCGATATCTTCAGATTCAGCAAGGTTTTCTAAGCGAACACCGCGTGGTTTTAAGAAGATCTCATCACTATTTTGTGGATCAACTAGTGACTTTTTAAGGTCAAATTCGATAACAAAGTCGTTACCAGCTTGGTTAAGGGTAAAGCCATCAAGTTGGATTTCACCGATACCATCGTTGCCTTTACGTTTAACAACCAGTGGTGCAATGCTGTCATCTTCGTAAACAACATGCGAAGTCATGGTTAAATCGTTTGTGTCACCATTGATAACATCTGCACGGATCCATTGATATTCGCCAGCAGGTACTTCTTCATCTTCTAATAAAGAAAACACATCATCACCTGTGTAGTCTAATAGGTTAACCATTTCAGGCATGGTTTCATCATCATCTTCACGGGTCTCAAAAGTGAACTCTTCACCACCTTGGGTTTTCAATGTGATTGAATCAAACACAACATTAACAGCTTTTAAACCTGTCACTGGTGCATCAGACACACCTAATGTGAACTGTGCAGTTTGTGGCTGAGGATCAACCGAGTCGTTCTTGTCGTCATCTGAGCCACAACCAACAAGTGCAAATAAAACGGCGCTGCTAAGTAATGTAGTTTTAAAGTTCATCATTTCTTCCCTTTGTGTTCTAAAAATTTACTAATAGTGTAATAACTAAAACTTAATGTAACTTGAATTGCTAATGATAAGTTTCGATTAACACCTTTGTACCTTTTATGTAACAAGCTGAAAGCCACGACAAAATATAAATGCAAATTTAGCGTGCTTTTTAAGCAAATCCATTTTTCTTCCACATTTTGCTGACACCATGGCAATAAATAAGAACCTAGGAACGAAAATGAAGGTTATTGACTTGGAAAAGCGCTTTGAGCTTATGAGCTGGGCGTTATTAAGTGCACTTAATGTGCTCTTATTGATTGGCTTTATGAGTAGTAAATCGGAGGTAGGTAATCTACTTTTTAGTTTTTTACTGTGTACTGTTTCTTTACTAATTGCTCTGTTGGTGTTTAATTCAAAGCGTAATTTGACGGTGTGTCGTCATGGTGTGCATTACCGTAATATATTTGGGCAATGCCGCCATATGCATGCAAGACAAGTGCAGTTTA
This sequence comes from Pseudoalteromonas sp. P1-26, assembly GCF_001401795.1. Lineage (NCBI taxonomy): Bacteria > Pseudomonadati > Pseudomonadota > Gammaproteobacteria > Alteromonadales > Pseudoalteromonadaceae > Pseudoalteromonas > Pseudoalteromonas sp. P1-26. Next base: position 20,840 of record NZ_LKDX01000021.1, read on the forward strand.
TTCACCATTACTCATTTTTTGGTTTACGGTTAGTACTTATTATGGGTGAAAAATATATCTGCATTGCACCGTTTTACAGTCTCAGCGATAAGCAACAACAGCGTCTTAAGCGCTACGATAATGACTTGTTCGATTGGTTAAAGAACTTACAAAAGACCAATGATTTTTGTTAAGCAGGCTGCAATGCCTGCCTAACCATCAATCAGTTATTAGGTTTTATAACGGCTTACATTATGTTCTAACTGCGTTGCCGTGTCTGTTAGTTCATGCATGTACGATGTGGCTACATCGGTATCATTAGCGGTTTTGTTAGCAATATCGACAATGGTCGTCATGTTTTGATTAATGGCTTCAGACACTGACGTTTGCTCTTCAGCGGCTGTGGCAATTTGTGCATTTTGTGATGTGATGGTGTTAACCGAAAGCAGTACTTCATTAAGCGCTTTTTCGACTTCGCCTGCCTCATTAACACTGGTTGCACTGCCAGATTTGATTGACTGCATAATGCTATTTACAGTTGTTGTTCCTTGCTGTACTTGCTCAATCATTGCCTCTATTTCATGAGTACTATCTTGCGTGCGTTTTGCTAGAGTTCGCACTTCATCAGCCACCACCGCAAAGCCACGACCCGCTTCACCAGCTCGGGCAGATTCAATAGCTGCGTTCAGTGCCAGTAGATTTGTTTGCTCGGCAATGTTTCTGATCACATCAAGCACACTACCAATTTGACTCGATTGTTGATTAAGCTGATCGACCGCATTAGCCCCTTCATCAACTTGTTTGGCAAGGCCATTAATCACTTTCATGGCAATGAGTAATTGGTTGTTAGCTTGTTTTACTAAATGATCGGCATGTTCAGCAGCGGTTGAGGCCTCTTGAGCACTGCGGGCAACTTCCATTGACGCCGCCGACATTTCGTTTATTGCGGTTGCAACTTGTTCACTTTCTTCATGTTGACGATTAATACCTGCGTGCATATTGGCAAGTAGCTCGTTGAGTTTGTGTGACGCTTGATTCATCGATTGCGATGATTGGCGAATATCAATAACCATCTTACCAACGTCATCGGCAAAACGGTTAAACGAACTGCCAAGCTTGCCGAGTTCATCGTCTCGTTTCACCATTAAACGTTGGGTTAAATCGCCATCACCTTGTGATATATCGTTCATTGCTAGTACGGTTGTGTGCAGAGGGCTAGTAATACTGCGCGATACCACCACTGCAATCGCTGCGGTAATTGCAACTGCGAATATTGAAGCGATAACGGTGTTTATAAAGGCATTATCGATACCTTCATTAACACGTTGCTCTGTCACTGCAACTTGTTGCTCAAGGCCACTGATCCAAAAACCGGTTCCTAGCACCCAGTTCCATTTTGGTAGCAAAGCGGCATAACCGAGTTTAGGGTTTACACTGCCATTGGTATTTTTCCAAGAATACTGCACATAGCCACCGCCTTTCTTCGCAGCATCAATCAGCTCTCGTATCAGATAAACCCCATTAGGATCTTTAAAATCATAAAGGTTTTTACCCTCAAGTGAGGCGTTAACGCCATGAGCAATGTTGACACCTTTTACATCATATACAAACACATAGCCTGTATCGCCAGCATCATCAAAACGTAAATTACGCAAAATGCTTTTTGCTTGGTTTTGTAGCTGTTCAGTATTATAGCCATCATCTTGTGCGATGAGATGAGCAATCGAACTCATGGCAATTTTTTGATAGTTACTAACTTCTGCTTTTCGGTCGTTTTCCATTTGTGTGGCAAAACTTTCAACGGTTTGTGCACCACTGTGTTTTGATTGCACATAGTTGTAGAGTGTCAGCATAATTGCAATGAGTAGGGGGGGAAGTAGGGCTAGAAAGAGTACCCGTTGCTGTATTGATAGCGCCATTTATCGCTCCTAATAAAATCCGCAGTACTAGTTTAGTACGTTTATAGATTTTTATTAGTCGACTTTATGATTATATCAATTGGCTATAAAAAGCAGATCTAGGCGACCTGCTTATAAAAATACACCGTTGCGTCAAATTCACCGGATGAGCTTTTCGCAAAACCAGGAATCGTGCCAGCTTCAATATAATCGAGTTTGCGATATAAATATGAAGCAGTGTCACCTTGGCGGGTATCAAGTACCAATAATTGAATCCCTAATATACGGGCGTCGGTTTCTAGGCTATTCATCAATTGTTTTGCTATTCCTTTACCTTGATGTTCGCTGTGCACCATGAGCTTTTCAACCTCGCCGCGGTGAGTGCCATTGGCTTTAGCGCACAAAGAAAGCTGCACTGAGCCAATCACCGTATCACCATCAAGGGCAAGATAAAGCCTACGGTAAGGCGTTGCTAAATCCCCATCGACTCCTTGCCAGTAGTCATGTGCTGACTGTAATGATAGCGGGGCAATAAAGCCGATTGATGCGCCACTGGCAACGCTATCAATCAGTAAACTATTGAGTGATTTAGACACCCCTTTAATAGAGTGTACAGCTTTAATTTTCATTATTTATTCTTGTTGAAATGGATACACAGAGCCTAAGTTAAGTAAGCTGGTTAACTCATCAAGTGCCTGGTAGCTTTCGGTTAAAAGCATTGGATCGGCAAAGTCGTCACTACTTAAAGAGTCACGGTAATGCTTATTCGCCCAACTTACTAATTGGTTATATTTTTCTTCGCTGAATCGTACACCCGGATTGACCGCTGCGAGTTCGTCAGTGTTGAGCGCTACACGCAAGCGTAAACAAGCAGGGCCACCGCCATTTTGCATGCTTTGGCGCAAGTCAAAAAAGCGCACTTGCTGAACTGGGTTATCAGCCAAAATCATTTCTTGAATGTAATCGTGAACAGCTTGATTACGCTGACACTCTTTAGGTGCAACCAGCATCATGCTGTCATCACTTAAGGTAATTAATTGGCTATTAAATAAATAGCTGCCTACAGCATCAGTAATGCTCACTTTGTTGGTTGGCACTTCAATAATATGGAGTGGCTTGTTACCTAAGTAAGCTTGTTTAATCTGTTTTAGCGTATCAGCTTGATGTAAAAACGCTTGTTCGTGGCATAAAAGTACATTGCCATTGGCTACAGCGATTACATCGTTATGGAAGACACCTTGGTCTATTACATCAGGGTTTTGCTGAATAAATAATTGATTTTCTGGCTTTAGCTGATGTAAACGAGCAATTGCTTGCGAAGCTTCAAGAGATTGTCTTGCAGGAAATTTCACGGGTTTTGGTAAGGCGCTATTAAAACTACTTGCACCATAAACAAAGATCTCAAGCCCTGTATCTGCATGGCTGTCGCATAATCGATTATGATTTGCGGCGCCTTCATCACCAAAAAAACCTTGATCAGGTAAGTGCGTATGATGGCTAAAGTAACGCTCATCGTTAAACATGGCTTTTAATAAAGCCGTAGTTGTAACGGGCTCTAGCGAGCGGTGAAATTTGTTATTTAAGTTAGCAGCTGTAAAGTGCACTTTGCCATCAAGCGTATCGACTGAAGGCGAGATAGTGCCAGCATTGGCTGTCCACATGGCCGATGCACTATAACAAGCTCGCAGTAAAATAGGGTCTGCTTTAAATGCTTTTTCAATAATTTGGCTATCACTGCCTGAGAAGCCTAAACGCTTTAGCACATTAATGTCGGGGCGAGCATGAGGTGCAAAAATACCTTGTTCTAGCCCTAATTCGTGCATTGCTTTCATTTTTTCAAGGCCTTGAAGCACGGCCTCTTTAGGGTTGGAATGCGAAGAGGCGTGACTTAGTGAAGCGACATTGCCATACGATAATCCCGCGTAATTGTGAGTAGGCCCCACTAAGCCATCAAAGTTTACTTCTACTGCGTGCATACTTAATCCATCATTATTGTGCGTGTATTTTAACCATACAGAAGTTATTTAGCTGAAGCTAGCTAACTCCATTTCTACATTACGTAGACTTTGTTGAAGGCGCTTCTGAGTGGCAATTAAATACGCTTTTTGTTTGTTCTGTTTAACTTGTTGCTGTCGTGCGGCTTTGTATAACACACGCTTAGGAATGTCGTACTGCTCAGACGCTTCAGTGATTGTTAGTTGATGAACCGAAATTTTTTTAAGCGCTTCAATAAATGCGGGGTCATTATTTAACATAGCGACGCTCCAAATCAGCCACATTATGCGGATCGTTTGCTTCATGCATATGCCATGTGCTGATGTCTAATCGCCAAAGTAGATAAAGAGTGTGAAAGAAGTTAGTCACGTTAGTCTCCTTGTTAGTGCCAGTTCATACTCACTATTGGAAGATCTGTGCCAAACCTTTATTAAAATTAAATGCATTAAAAATCAATTGGTTAATATTCAGTGGTAAGGGCGTCCCCAAAAACAGGCACTAAAATAGTGAAAGGCAAGCGTAGTAATGCACTTTAATGATGCGTGTTTTTATTGTTGAGCAAGGAAGTACGCGATGTAAAATCGCTGCTACTTGCTCGCCCCTCGCCCCTCGCTTCTTTACTCTCGTATCTCGCTTCTCGCATCTCGCATCTCGCATCTCGCATCTCGCTTCTTTACTCTCGCTAACTTTCCCCTCGCAACTTTCCCTTCGTTACTCAAACCCCTCCAACACAAGCTTTCCGCGAGCTTTATGAGATTCTAAAATCCCATGGGCTTTAATAAGGTTTGCTACGTTTATTTTACCTAAATGCTCACCCAATGTTGTTTTGATTGTGCCGTTATCAACTAAGGTCGAGAGCTCAGAAAGAAGCTGATGCTGGGCAATCATATCATCGGTTTGGAACATTGAGCGGGTATACATAAACTCCCAATGCAACGAAATACTTTTACGCTTTAACTTTAAAATATCAAAGCTTGCAGGGTCGTCGATCAGTGCCAATTTACCTTGTGGCTTGATCACTTCCATAATGCTATCAAGGTGTTGGTCGGTGTGCGTTAAGCTCACTACGTAATCAAATTCATTCAGATCGGCCGCAAGACGTTGCTCGTTAAGGTTTTTGCTATGATCAAGCACATGATCAACTTCTAAGTCTTTAAGCCAGTTGGCGCTTTCTTCTCGTGCGGCGGTACCAACAACTGTTAAATTGGTAAGCTGTTTGGCAAGCTGCACTAAAATTGAGCCTACACCACCTGCGGCACCTATCACTAATACAGAGGCTGGCTTATTGCTTTTAGATTTTTCAATTTGTAAACGGTCAAACAATAACTCCCATGCCGTAATACTGGTTAATGGCAGGGCGGCTGCTTCACTATTACTGAGGCTTGTTGGTGCAAGACCGACAATGCGTTCATCAACAAGTTGCAGCTCAGCATTACTGCCTTGGCGCGTTAAGTCGCCAGCATAAAACACACGATCACCGACATTAAATAACGAAACTTTGTCGCCAACAGCTTTAACGGTTCCCACGGCGTCCCAGCCAATAACTTTGTAGCCATTGCCTGGTGACACATTGGCGCGAATTTTAGTATCAACAGGGTTTACTGAAATTGCTTCTACGGCGACAAGAATGTCGTGACCTGTCGCAACGGGATCAGGTAATTCAATCGCTTGTAATGATGAGTCCGATAACGTTGGGGTTGCTGTAGTGTATCCAAATGCTTTCATGATGGTGTCCGTATTGATGAGTTTTGAACACTATAGCGTATAGAATTATATTAAAAAGAGGTTTAGATACCAGCTCGCAATAATACGTAATCATTTTGAGGGAGCAAACCTGTCGCTACCAGCGTTAAAAATTTCTCATTTAGAACAACTAAATAACGAAATTTTTGCCTTGTTATCAACGAGGTTTTCTTGCCTCAAAAAGCCCACTTTATTAAGCAAGTTGGTATTATCCAAATTCACTTTCAAATAATTTTTGTTAATTAAGGTCACTATTTACTAAATCGAGTAACTCAATCAGTTGCAGTGCTTGTTGTTCGTTAATGCTTGGGAAGCGACAACGAATTTGCGACGGTATATCGGCAGCTTGATCTTGCATCGCCTTGCCTTTGGCTTCGAGCTGCACGAGTCGTTTGCGTTTATCTTGGCTATCTTTGGTGATCGACAACAATGCTTTATCGCTCATTTTTTTCAAAATTTGCGTCATTGCACCACCATCAATGGCGGTTTTTTCAAGTAATTCAGCAATGCTGATCTGATCTCTTTCCCACAGCGCCATCATCACTACGTATTGCGGGTAGGTTAAATCTAATTGATTAAGAGAATCTCTATACGCACGGGCAATCCCATTCGATGCCATATATAAGCGATGGCATAGCTGGTTATCTAATTTTAGCTGTGGGTATTTCATACTCGATCCTCAAAATTCAATACGTGTATTTTAATTTGCATGCAAAGTATTTGCAATCCCGAAAAAGCTGATCTAATATATTTTGCATGCAAAGTATATTTTCACTCAATTAGGAGAGTAATCATGAAAGAACTACAAAGCGTCGCATACACAGCAAAAGCAACAGCAACAGGTGGCCGTGAAGGCACAGCAAAATCAGATGATGGTCGTTTAGATGTGGCACTATCAACTCCTAAAGGGTTAGGTGGTGATGATGGTCAAGGTACAAACCCTGAGCAATTATTTGCAGCAGGTTACGCGGCTTGTTTTATCGGTGCATTAAAGTTAGTGGCTGGCCAAGCAAAAGTTAAATTACCTGCAGATACTCACATTAACTCTGAAGTATCAATTGGTCCTATCGAAGGTGGTTTTGGTATTGCTGTTAAGCTTGCGGTATCGGTAGGTGATCTTGATAAAGACACTGCTCTTGCACTGGTTAATAAAGCGCACGAAGTATGCCCATACTCAAACGCAACGCGTGGTAACATTGCTGTAGAATTATCAGTGATCTAATTGCTATTTATCAAAATAGGCCGTGCTTTATGCACGGCTTTTTTGTTTTTCAGCAATCGATTTTGCTAAATCACCTGAACCAGTAAGCGCTGATACTAGGCCTTCGCGTGGTTCACTAAATTCTATTGGCTTTATCTTGCTTGCTCGGGCTGCATCGAATACCGGCACTTGGCTCATTGCATATTCCGACAATGCGGTAATGGTTAATGATGGGTTTACCCCTAAATTACCCGGTATGATTGAGCCGTCAATAACTCGTAGGTTTTGATAGCCGAACACTTCTCCAGAGCTATCAACTACGCCGTTAGAGGCATCAGTTCCCATGGCGACTCCACTCATTATATGCGCCGTCATTGGGGCACCAAAGAGCACTTCAGATAAGGCTGAGCCCGGCACGCCACCGAGTTTTTCGGCGTAGAGTTTGGTTGCTTCTTCTGCTTTTGGAAAACTAACACTAAGCGGCGTGTCATTGTCTTTTTGCACCGCAGTAATGCCGTTTTTAAATAATCGATACCATTTACGTCGCCATTCAAGGTGAATAAACGCCTCTGATTTTTGCATCACCAAAAATAGAATCGAGCTGCGGGCTTTACCTTTTGGCCGCAAGACTTTGGCTGTTTTTATTGGATGGCGCAGTGTATTAACTAAAAACTTAGCAATACGCTTGAGGCCTTTTCCAGTCACCATAGGAACGTAAGGTAAATATAGCCATGTGCCATCGGCGCCTTCCCTAAACCGGCAAATTTCAATATTGGTGTCTTTGTCGACCGAAATAAATGAGCTGATCGCAACACCATCATCAACTTTTTTAATGGTGTTGTTCGCGGTGGTGAGGGTTTCTGAATTAGTGCGAATTTGCTGACCTAGCCAAGCTGAAATATTGGGCAATGTTTTGTCTTTATCGCGCATTTTTAAAAGCAAAGGCACGGTGCCCATGACCCCTGCGCTTAGCACAACGCCACGTGTTGTTAGCGTATAAATATGGCTGTTGCGATGACTGGTATCTTTAATCTTAATTTTGTATCCGGCGCTGCCATCTGCATTGAGCGGGGTGATTTTGATTACTTCAGAGCTGGGTCTTATCTCTACGCCATTGCGCTCGGCAAAGTACAGATAGTTTTTCATTAAGGTGTTTTTGGCATTATGGCGACAACCAATCATGCAGCTACCACAGTAATGGCAGGTATTTCGCCTTGGACCATCGCCATTAAAGTATGGGTCGGGTAGCTCTTTGTTATAGGCTTCGCCGGGTTTTGCAAAAAGTACCCCAGTGTTCACGGTTTTGAATGAGTCACCTTGACCCATCTGCTCGGCAATCTCTTTTAGTGTGTGATCGGCAACATTGGTATAAGTATTTTTGGCACTGCCTAACATGCGCTGTGCAAGGCCATAGTAGGGCTTTAGACTTTCTTTCCAGTCTGATTTTATTCGTGTCCACGCTGGAGATTGAAATACTTCATCATCAGGAATAAGGTGCACATTGGCATAAATTTGTGAGCCACCACCCACACCCACGCCATGCAGCACAGTGACTTTGCTGGTAAACGAAAATTGTATGCAGCCTTTTAGGCCAATTTCTGGCTGCCACATATAATTTTTGATATCTAGGTTGGTCTTTGGAAACTCCTTATCGTCGCGGCGTAGGCCTTTTTCGAGTACTAAAACCCGGTTGCCTTTTTCGCTTAGGCGAAGCGCACTAACCGAGCCACCAAATCCAGAGCCTATAATAATTTGGTCAAAATCAAATGTGTGTTGCTGCATTATTATCACCTGTTGGTGTTTATTATTATGAATTTAATTTACTTAAAAAGGCTAAAAGCTTATCGGCAAATCTACCGTAAGGCGGCATTAAAAATTTCACGCTCGAAAACTTGGCTTGATAAAACACCGGACGTAATTTTGAAAAGGTTAAAAAGCCTTCATAGCCATGGTAATGCCCCATACCACTGGCACCTACGCCACCAAAAGGTAAGTCGTGCTGACCGACATGAAAAAGGGCATCGTTAACGCTTACACCACCCGACATCACCTGCTCAATATAAAAGTTAATAAGCTGTCTGTCGTAGCTAAAAGGGTAAAAAGCTAAAGGCCTATCTCGCCCTGCAATATAATCAACGACCTGCTGCGAGTCTTGATAGGTTTTTACCATTAAAATAGGTCCAAATGTCTCGCGAGTATCAATGCTCATACTGTCATTGCTGTTTAAAATTAATGTCAGAGGCAGCTTTCGCGTATTGGCATCTGCCACTTGGTCGCTAAGCGTAATAACGTCAGCGCCGAGTTGCTTGGCTTCTTCAATACAGGTTGTAAGGCGTTTAAATGCGCGGTCATCAATAATGGCTGTGTAGTCTTGGCTATGAATATCTGGTACATGCTTTTTTGCCCAGCGTGTTGCTGTATCGATAAATAGCGCAAGTTGAGACTGATGCACAAATACATAATCAACATTGGTACAAATTTGCCCCGCGTTCATTTGTTTTACATACATGATGCGCTCTACAGCTTTTTGCATCGGGTAATCAGTCGCAATCACAGCAGGAGATTTACCACCTAACTCAAGGGTTACAGGCGTTAGGTTTTGCGCTGCTGCAGCCATCACTTTTTTACCGGTTTCACCTGAGCCTGTGAACATTAAATGATCAAAGGGAAGCTTTGAAAAGGCGATACCTACTTCACCAGTCTCACAGTAAAATTGCAGCTTTTCGGGTTTGAAATAGTGGCCTACAAGCTCCCCTAAAAGCGCACTTAAATGCCGAGAGTTTTCAGACATTTTAACCATCGCCTTGTTACCTGCTGCAAATGCAGCAGCTAATTGACTAAAGGCTAAATTTATCGGGAAATTCCACGGCACAATTAACCCTACAACACCAAGCGGCTGTGGAATAACTCGGTTTTTTGCCCCTAAATACATACGATGATCAACATGTCGCTTTTGCACTTTCATCCACTTTTTTAGGTGCTTTAAAGTGCTATTGATATCTGCACAGGCATTAATGATTTCGGCAAGTAAGGTTTCATGGCGAGAGCGATTACCATAGTCTTGATTAATAGCCTCGATAATACGTGCTTGGTTTTCAGTGATCATAGCTTTTAACGCAAGTAAGTGTTCACGTCTTTGCTGGTAGTTTTCATTACCCTCAGCTTTAGCGTGGCTGCGCTGCGCGAATAAGTCGGCCATTAAAATGTTGTCGATGTTTATCGGTTTTGCTGCAATGTTCATCTGTATGTTCTATTTGTCAGAGTTTGTTCTAGCATAAATAAATCACTTGCAGTTGGTTTGACTTTTTAGGACACTGAAATGACTCTTTAGGACAAAAGGCACACTGCGTGGAAAGTTTAATTCGCTCTTCTAGTTTAGCTGGGTTTGAGAATTTAGTGAGACAATATGGTGTAAACCCTATTACTTTGTTGGAGAAAGCGGGTATTTTACCCGCACAACTACGCGACCCAGACAGTTTTGTTGTTTACGCTCATTACCTTGAATTACTTGAACTTGCTGCCCAAGTGTGTGATGAGCCATGTTTTGGCTTAAAGCTTGGCGCATCACAAAGTATGAGCACTGTGGGCTTGATTGGTGCTTACATGTCTCGCCAACCTACGATTCTTGATGCCCTTAATGTTGCTCAAAAATACATATACCTGCATGCCGAAGGCATTGTGCTAAACCTTGCCTTATTTGGGCAAACGAGTTGTGAGGTCCGTTTTGTCCGACTCTCTGACGAAAAACACGAGTTTGAGCAAAAATCGCAGTTGGCAGTGTGTTTGGTCAATAAAATATTAAAAGAATTAGTTGGCCCGAAATGGCGCGCCGATAAAGTGTGTTTACGGCAATCTGTCGCGGTGAACCAGCGGCCTTTATTTAATAAAGTGCTAAATTGCGAGGTTGAGTTTAAAAGTGACGTTGATGCGATTTACTTTTCAAGCGCATTTTTATCCTATAAACCTCAGCTCAATGATGCCATTTTAGACACCTTAATAGCCGACCAACTTGAGCTGCAACGTCTTAACAAACTCCCCGATGAAATGCTGCAAATAGAAAGTGCGATGAAAATGTTGCTAGCAACCGGTGAGTGCAATAAAGAAAATACCGCCAAAAGTGTAGGGCTCCACCCCAAAAAGCTGCAACGTATATTAACCGAGCATAACACCAGTTATCGGCAATTGTTGGACGAAGTAAGAAAGTCAGAGGCAATGCGGCTATTACAAAAAAAGCATATAAATATGACCGACTTAGCACTGCGTTTAGGGTATGCGGAGCTGTCGATTTTTAGTCGTCGCTTTAAGCTATGGTTTGGTGTGTCACCCACCGAATGGCAGCAAAATTTGCGCTAACTTAACAAAGCGGCCTAATCACACTAAAACTCCATACTTTTTTTCTAATTGTCCCTGTAAAGTCATGCAAATGGTCTAAACTATTAGCAAACCTACAATAAAAACAGGAAATGTCGATGCGGCAGTTAGCATTAGCGAAAAAGTTATTATGGCTTACGGTAGGCAGTATATTTATTACTGTGTTTGTTTTATCGAGTGTTTTATGGTGGCAACTGTCAAACAGTAACCAACAGTTAGCTGCGCAATCAGAAAAGCTGATTGTTGCTGAAGTTGAAGACAAACTCGCCTCAAATGCTGCCGCATATGGTGAACAGGTTGCCGGATTTATTAATGAAGCGTACCGAGTGCCTTATTCATTTGCCGCTATTTTAGGCGATCATGATGCGGCAGGTACCTTAACTCGCGATGCTGTGGTTGAGTTGAATCGCTCTCTGTTACAAAAAAATACTATTCTTTCATCTATTTATTCGCAATTTGAAGCAAATGCGTTTGATGGCCGTGATGCTAATTTTATCAGCGGGTATGATCATTCTGTAGCAGGCGTTGGCACACTCGAAATCTATTTTACGCGCAACCGAGACGGCGCAATTGAACAACAAGTGGTTGACGATGTAGCTGAGAAATATGTCGATACGCTCAATGAATTTGGCCAGCGGGAAGCTGAGTGGTACTTGTGTGTAAAAGACACCAAAGTACCCTGCATTATGGAGCCCTACCTATACGAAATCACCCCAGGTTACTCTGAAATGATGACCTCTTTAACTGTGCCCATTCTTCGTGATAACGAATTTATTGGTGTTGCTGGGGTTGATTTAACATTGCCTGTATTTCAAAGCATGACTGAAAAGCTCTCAAAAGAGCTATATAACGGTAAAGCCCGCGTCACTTTATTAAGCTCACTCGATTTAGTGGTTGGGAGTAGCCATTACAAAGATAAGCTAGGCAGACCCTTAAAAGAGGCGGTGGCAAAAAGCACTTTAGACAATTACGTTAAAGCGAAAAAACAAAGTGGTGTATTTAAAGTCGGTGATGAGTATTTAGTTAACTATCCAATTAGCATTAAGCTTGCGAAAACACAGTGGAACTTATTGATTGAAGTACCCGCTGAGCTTGCCCTTGAAGGGCCGCATGCACTGGCAAATAGCATGAGTGAAAATGCCAATACACTAGGCGGCTTAATCTTGGTTACAGGTATTATTATTGCTGGTGCAGCCTTTGTTATCATGACCTTAGTGATCCGTACCATTGTGGCTCCATTACAGCAAATTCAACAGCGTGTTGATAACCTTGCCAGCGCTGAAGGTGACTTAACCCAAACCTTGCATGTTGATACCCACGCTGAGCTAATAGCATTGGCAACTGGCTTTAATGCGTTTCTTGCTAAATTACGTGATTTAATTGGTGAGCTTAAAAATGTATCAACGCAAACCAAAGAGCAGGCTCACTTAGCGACCAGTGTTGCTGTTGATACTAAGCACAACGTTCAAGCGCAGTTCCAAGAAATTGAGAGCGTAGTAACCGCCATGAATGAAATGAGCGCAACAGCACTCGAAGTAGCAAGAGCCTCAGAGCAATCAGCGCAACAAGCTGATGAAATAAACAGCCTTGTTGTGAGCAGTGAATCGAGCTTGTCGTCTGCGGTTACCCAAGTTAAAACCATGTCGGATGAAATCAAAGAGGCCAATCAAGCGGTTGAAAAAGTTGCGGCACGCAGTAACGACATTACACAAATTTTAGATGTGATCAGAACAATTGCAGAGCAAACAAACTTACTTGCACTGAATGCAGCAATTGAAGCGGCAAGGGCCGGTGAACAAGGCCGTGGCTTTGCGGTTGTGGCTGATGAAGTAAGGGCACTTGCTTCAAAAACACGTTCATCAACCGATGACATCAGTGGCCTAATCGACAGCTTACAGCTAGAAGTAGGTAACGCTTCTAAAGTAATTGAACAAGGAGTTGTGCGTGCACAAACCGCGGTAGATGAAACTTCCGTTGCATTTGATGCATTACACGAAGTTGTCGTCAAAGTGGACGAAATCACGCAGCAAATTACCCATATTGCAACGGCTGCAGAAGAGCAAAGCTCAGTTACAGAAGAGATAAACCGCAACCTGACGTTAATTTCAGATGCCGCATCGCAACTAGCTGAGCTATCTACCCAAGCCGGAGATGGTAGCCAAACACTCAATGCACTCGTTGCACAACAAGATGATGAGTTGAATAAGTTAAAGACGAAATAGTTTTAAGGTGCTAGGTGCTAGGCTCTAGGAGCTAGGAGCTAGGTGGCAGCTGCTAGGTGCTAGGTGAGAGATACGAGATACGAGGTTCGAGAAAAACGCGATGTAAAATCGCTGCTACAAGCTCGCCCTTAGCATCTCGTTTCTCGCCCCTAGCATCTCGTTCCTTGTAACTTTACTCTCGTAACTCGTAACTAATACCTTGTTTCGCCTGCCAAGCAAGCGTGACGCCTACAGGTTACAGCGGCTTTATGCCGCGACAAAGGGTAAAAATATCGTTATGCGATGAAGTAATCGAACCTAAAATCGATTAAGGGTGGTTATACATCGCTCGTAATTGTTAGATAATTATTTTTACCAAAAGTAACGTAATAAATGGGTAAAAATAGTCCCGATAGTAAGTTTCTGCTCATAGTGTTCGAAACAGTTACTTTATTTGATTGAATATCTTTGACAGAAAGTTTAGGGCTAGAGCACCAATCAATGGAGAACCAGATAAATTCAGCGTCATCAGGTATTGTGTAGTTGGCTAAAGAGTTGGGTTTGACTTTGCCGATTTTTTTAGAGTCGGCCCATAAAGTGTAATCTCTAATTTTATCATGATATTGTTTTGGTCTGTTTACTTCAATTTCCATTTGAACCTCACAAGGATAGTAATTCCATTAAACTTAACGGGCTTATAGCTCGTTTTCTTCCACAGTCAGTGTATTTTTAACAGAGCCGTTAATTAATTACTAGTCGTATAGTGCAAGGAGTCTTAAGCTCATTATCGCATCTCGCATCTCGCATCTCGCATCTCGCACCTCACATCTCGTAGGAATGACTTTAGTCATGAATAATTAACCACCACACAAAAGTTAAACCCTTGGACGTAGGCGTGAAACTTGTTTCGCGCGCCAAGCAAGCGTGACGCCTACAAGGTAGCAGCAGCTTTATGCCGCGACATGGGTGAGGTAAGGGCGATAGGAGAATAAAACGCGATATAAAATCGCTGCTACATGCTCGCACCTCGCATCTCGTACCTCGTACCTCGCATCTCGTAACTCGCACCTCGCACCTCGCACCTCGCACCTCGCATCTCGCATCTCGCACCTCGCACCTCGTCTCTCGTAACTAGCAACTCGAAACTCATTCTAACTACATTGCGCCTGGTTACGGCCTTGGTTTTTGGCTTGGTACAATGCTTTATCGGCGCGTTTTAACATCGATTCTATGTGCTGTTCGCTTGCTTGTAAGGTGCTTACGCCAATACTCACGGTGAATTTAACGTGTTTGTTGTCGGCGATGATGTCTTGTTGTTCGATATCGGCTCTGATCTTTTCTGCGATAGCAAAGGCTGTGTGGTTATTTGCCATAGGTAAAAATAAGACAAATTCTTCACCACCAATGCGTCCCGCAATATCTGATGCTTTGCTATGTTGGATGAGCTTATGTGCGGTGGTTCGTATTACTTCATCGCCAGTAGCGTGGCCAAACTTGTCGTTTATAGCTTTAAATTGGTCTAAGTCTAACAGTAATAAGGAGCAGGTACCTTGCGCGTCATGATATTTTGCAAACTGCTGATTAACCTTTTCGAAGAAACCACGGCGATTATAAAGTTGTGTTAAATGATCTGTCACAGATAAGGCTAATGCTTCATGCTTAGCACGTTCTAGCTCATAGGTTCTTTCTTCTACTTTTTGTTCGAGCATGGTGGTTAGTTTTTGTTGTTCTTTCTTGCGCTGAATAAATACGGCTTGAATGAGTAATACCGCTGAAAGAGTGAATAAAAAGAAAAACTGCATGGTCACTTCAGCTGTTTTAGGATGATGATAATAAAAATACCCCCAGCCTTGATTACTTCCGACCCAAGCTGCAAAAAACACCAACATATTCATGCAGCTGGTGGCGGTTGGTGATAACCGCGTAGCTGCATAAAGCAGCGGAAACAATAGTAATGCAGGTTGCAAAAATGGTAATGTCATGGTTGTGTATGCGGGGCCAAAAATAAAATAACACAACAAAACCACGGTCAAAGTTAGCAACAGAAGTTTAGAAAATTCACTAGGCGTGACCGGGTGCGGCCAATTTCGCCATAAAAAGTAAAGGGCTGGGGTGAATACAATCGCCGCTAGGGCATTGCTAATGCTCCAATTTAATATGCCAACATAGAAGCCATTAAACCACTCGATACTAACTAGCGAGTATATGCCCACACCGAAAAGCGCAGAAATCACGCCAATCGCAATGCAAGCAACAATAAACACTCTGGCTAAACTGGTGACGCTTGTCAGCAGTGTGTGTTGTTTAAGTTTTCGGTTAATTAGCCAAAATGCAGTTAAAGCAGCGAGAGTATTACCTGTGGTTGTTGCGGCATTTATTGCTATGTGTTTAAACGTGAATGGATTTAAGCCGCTGAGATAAAAGTAACAAAGCACAACTAAACAGGTGCCTGATGCAACGCCCAACCAGGCTTTACGACCAAATAACATCAAGCCTGCTAATGCGACTCCTGCTGGTGGCCATACCGCCAGTGTTTTTAACACTTGCATAGTAAACAAGCCAAACAGCAGATAAACAGAGCAAACAATGATATTAAATTGCCAAGGTTTGAGCTGTGTGTTCATACATCCCTTTATGTGCTTATGTAAGAAAGCCACCGACCGGCGAGTTAGTATTAATCAAGCTACTAATAAATTAGTATATTAGCAGTTGGAGAATAGGCAAATTAGATTAAACTAAAAGTGATTTTTCTCTAGTTGTTTGCTATTCATACAATTTATTAGACTAATAGTTAATGTGCTTAAAAAACAACCAAGAGCTTATTCTTTAAAAGGGTTTATTATCAGTAATTCAATAAATATCAATGCGTTAAGATTATATTCAGATGTTCTCAACTTATTAAAAACACCTATTTTATAAATTCATACCCGACCTTTTGCCTAATCGTGTTTTGTATCTGGCTGCTTTACCCTAACTGCATAATAAAAACTCACACAATTTTTCAAGATAGGCAGTAGGAGAACTCATGAATACGAGGCAGCAATCAGCGTCAAAAACGCCTGCTGAACAAGGATCGGATACTCATGCCGACCAGCAAAGCTATCAAGCACTTCATAAACCAAGTAGTGAATTTTCGAGTCGTGACGAATACCTTGAACACGAATTACAAATTATGCAGCCTAAGCGCTGGCGTCCTAACTTACCGTTTCGTGATTATCGGTTTGAATTAGAAGACTCTATCCCTGCCATGGCAGGCACCATAGGCAAGGTGGTCATGGTGGGTGCAATTGCTGCAACATTTGCCGCGCCATTGGGCTTAGGTGAAGGCTTTATTCTAGAAAACGTGCGTTATGAACTGTTAATTGTATCGATCTTCATTTTATTATTTTCGGGCTTCTTTTTACCAACAGCAAACTTAGCGGGTACGCATGGGCCGCTTATTCCTTTGATCCCTATTGTGGTTGCTGCAGGGGGTCACCCAATGGCCTTCGGTTTACTGATAGGGGCGTTTGGTCTGTTACTGGCAATTAGTAAAGGAGGGAGTTTACTGGCGGGGTTAACCAGCCGAGGCGTGTGTGGCGGTTTACTGCTCTACCTTGGTTTCATTGGAACGATTTCGCAGGTTAAAAATCTGTTTGCATGGGCTGAAGGTATTGATATGACCCATATTGCTTTCATTGTGATTTTGTCGACTATCGTGTTGTATGCATTACTTGAGCACTACAAAAAACGTTGGTTAGCTGTGCCATTAAGCTGTTTACTTGGCGGTTTAATTGCATTTTTACTGGGAGCGCCGTTTGAGTTTAAAACAGCACCGGGTTTACCAAATATGAACCCAATGTATTGGTGGGGTGAAAATACCGGTTGGATGCTGGGTTTACCAACCCTAGAGAGCTTTGTAGTGGTATTGCCATTCGCGGTGCTTGCGGTTGCTATGTGGTCACCTGACTTTTTAGGGCATCAAGTATTCCAAAAAATTAGTTACCCAGAACGCACAGAAAAAGTGCAAATGAATATTGACGATACCATGTTTAGTGCTTCAATCCGCCAAACATTTGGTTCTTTGTTAGGCGGCTCTAACTTTACCTCTTCATGGGGAACCTACATCGTGCCAGCAGCCATCGCTAAACGCCCAATTCCTGCGGGAGCGGTATTAACGGCATTATTTTGTATTATTGCCAGTATTTGGGGCTACCCAATGGATTTAGCAATTTGGCAACCCGTGTTATGTGTCGCGTTAATAGTCGGTGTGTTTATCCCGCTTCTAGAAGCGGGTATGGAAATGACCCGCGAAGGTAAAACTACGCAATCGGCTGCTATTGTGGTGTTTTCATCGACTTTAGTGAATCCTGCATTTGGCTGGTCATTAACTATGTTGCTCGACAATCTGGGCTTAATTGGTTGTAAAGAGCGAAGCTCTGAGCTGTCTCCAATGAGCCGCTGGATCATTCCATTAGTGATGTTTGTTATCTTAACAAGCGTGATGGCAATAGTAGGTATGCTGCCAGGTATTCCAGCATTAATGGCTGACTTTAGGCACTGATATATGGGGGTAAGGTAATAAGCGCCTTACCCTTTTTAAAGCTTTTATTTAAACTTAACTGCTTTTTCGCTGCGGGTGTAAGTTCGGGTATCGGGTTTTGTCCACTGGCCTTTTTTAAGGTAAGAGGTCGACACCACAAAGCTGTTGTCTTTAAACTCGCTTGTCGATTTCACCTTAGTAATCCCTTCTTTATTACCCGTTACATTTTCATAAGCAACAAACTGAGTAGGGCTAAGTACATTCATAGTACCTTGAGTATAAAACCCTGCCGTAGTGAAGTAATAAAACACCAAAGACTGCTTTTTATTGTCCCAAAAAATCATCGACTCACCACCATATTCACCTTCATTGATAGAGTGAATGGTTTTAATTGCCGTGCCATTGAGCGCGCGTTGCCAGCTACTCACATCTTGCACCGCAGGTTTACCTGCTGCGACATTAAAGTCTGACTGCCACGTGCCTAAGTAAGGCTCAAACACTTTTAGCTTGTCATCAAGTTGTTGCTCTGCTGCCATAGCAGAAAGTGAACATAGGCAGATTGATAGTAAAAGTGATTTTAGGTATGCCATAATAGCGCCCCGATAAAATTAATTTGTTTTGCAGAGTATAGGTGATAATTCGTTGATTAAGAAAACATTAATTACATTTTCATTGTTGTTTTTAGCGCTGATATGGCTGGTATCGTGGCAACTTAATATTACTTACTTTATTGCAGGCACTTACAGCGTAGCGAGCTTAATAAGCTTTTTGGTATATGGCTGGGATAAACGTTTAGCGATGCAACATGGCGAGCATGTGATAAGAGTACCTGAGCGTACACTGCATATTTTAGGATTAATCGGCGGCTGGCCAGGTTCATTAATTGCACAGCAATGGTTAAGACACAAATCAAAAAAACGCAGTTTTATTGCCGTACTTTGGTTAACAATTATTGTTAATTGCAGTGCACTGTCTTCACTGTATTATTTGCAGTTAATATAAGAGCACAAACAGTCGCGTATTAATCTCTTTCTAACAGCACAGCGCCGCTGTGCTCTTCACCTAAATAATCATCTTTGTTGTAGATAGGGCATTTGGCCATTGATAAACAGCCGCAGCCAATGCAACCATTAACGCGTTCGCGCAAACGTTGCATGTATTGAATTCGTTCATCTAATTGCGTTTGCCAGACTTTTGAAAGAGCTGCCCAATCTTGTTTAGTGGGTGTGCGTTGCTCGGGTAGGGTGCTTAACGTTTGTTTAATGTCTTCAAGAGTTATGCCCATGGTTTGCGCAGCTTTTATAACGGCAATTCGGCGTAATACATCGGGTTTATAGCGGCGCTGGTTACCGTTATTACGCCAGCTGCGAATAAGCCCTTTAGATTCATAAAAATGTAAGGTCGAAACTTTTACGCCACTGCGTTTTGCCACAAATCCAACCGCTAGGTTTGCATCAATAAGTTTCTTATCTGACATAATTTGCTCCAATGTGTTGACCTAAAGTTAGCTTGAGGTTTTACGCTGCGCACATCATAAAAAAGGAGTGATAGTCATGCAACAAAAACCAATAACAAATACGGTAATTATTTATTCAAGTGCGCGAAAAAAGGGTAATACGAGTTTACAAGTTAATGATTATAAAGCGCAGTATGGCGGCGATGTAGTATGTTTAGATGACTATGTTATCTCGCCTTATTGCTACGATAAGCAATATAAAAATGATGATTTTTATGCGGTATTTGAAGCGCTGTTGAATTATCAACACTGGGTGCTGGCATCACCTGTGTATTGGTATAACACCACACCGCAGTTTAAAGCGTTTTTAGACCGGATCACTGATTACATGGATGATGAAACTCTCAGGCCAAAACTGAGAACACTGCGTGAAAAGCAGTTTTCATTGCTCTCAAATGCAGGATCTGCTCAGGCACCTAACGCGTTTATCGAGATGTTTAAAAACACCTTTAATTACTTAGGCATGACCTTTAAAGCGCACCATCATATTGATGCTAGTTAAACGCGTTTAAACAAGGTAGGCTAGAGTAAAAAACAACAGGAACTTTTATGAAATCAACACTGTTAGGTTTATCTTTAGCCTTATTATCTTCGTTTAGTTATGCAGAGCAAGCTGAGCCTGCTATCAAAGGTTTTGGTTTTTATTATGATGTGCCAAACCATGCAGAAATCTCTGATCAAACGGTTTTCAAAGTGGCATTTGATGTAGCTGATGCGGCAGAAAAAGGGGCGCAGAATAACAAAATGAACTCATTAGCACGGTTTATTAATATGCATATAGCCCATGGTGTGAAGCCTGAGAACATTCAACTCGCTTTAGTTGTGCATGGTGGCGCAAGTGTTGATGTACTGGAAAACAGTTTTTATAAACAGCGCTTTGACAGTGACAATAAAAATCAGCAATTGATCTCACAATTGTTGGCACATAATACCGTTGTGTATGTGTGCGGGCAGTCTGCAACGCACATGAAGGTAAAACAGCAGCAGCTTATTCCTGGTGTGCAAATGGCGTTATCGGCAATGACCGCGCATGCACAGTTGCAGCAGCAAGGTTACACACTGAATCCATTCTAATGAATATCTTATGTTTCGGTGATTCAAATACTTATGGTATTTCCCCCGTCGATGGTAAGCGCTTTGCAGCCGATGAGCGCTGGCCTAGTTTACTGGGTATTAAATTAGGTGCCGGCTACCAAGTTATTGAAGCTGGCCAGCCTAATCGTACACTGGTGAACGACCCGCCTTTCAGTGGCGATAAACTGGGCATTAAATACTTAGAGCCCTACTTAGCGGCTTATCATTTAGATATGATTGTTATTCAGCTCGGCACGAATGATTTAAAGCGCCGTTTTGCACTGTCGCCTGCTGATATTGCCAATGCCCTCGAAACACTCATTTTAGATATAAAAAACTACTATCTGCACCGCGAATTACCCAAAATAATGATACTAAGCCCGGCGGCGGTGTATGAGGTTGGCGCGTATCAATCTATATATGCAGGTGCAGAGCTAAAAGCAAAACAGTTAGTGGAAGAGTTTAAAAATGTTGCTGACAGCAACGACTGTAGTTTTGTTAACTGCTTTGAATTAATAACGCCATGCCCTTCAGAAGGCGTTCATTGGCCAAGCTCACAGCATAAGACACTTGTAGATCATCTGATATGCATTCTCTAAAGTAAAACTTTGCAGTGTTCTTTAAATGATTTACCAATTTTTATCTTGTCACTAGTATCTAACTCTACATGTTCGTTTGTAACAGCTACGACTCTGCTGTTATTCACTATGTATGATTTATGGACTTGAGTGAATGAGCCTATTAGCTGCTCTAAGATCTGCTTTAGTGTCGTTGTTGCGAGGATCGTGTGGTCATCTTGGTGTACTTTTACATAATTACCATATGCTTCAATGTATTTAATTGTATCTAAGCTAAGCTTGCGTTTTTCGCGATCTATTTTTAGAGTGATTGATTTGCTTTCCGGAGTTTGGGAAATCCGCTCACGCACTTTATTTATTGCTTGCTGTAAACGTTGTGCTGATACAGGTTTGAGTAAATAATCAGTAACATTTAGCTCATAGCCTGTGAGTGCATATTCTTCATAAGCACTCACAATAATAATTTGAGGCGGGTTAGCGAGTGCTTGAATGAGTTCTAACCCTGACAATTCTGGCATGTTTATATCTAAAAATACGACATCAATAGTTGATTTTGCTAATTGGTACAAAGCATCTTTAGCGCTGAAATGCTGAGAAACTACTTTGATATCTGAATGAGACTCTAAATGATGAAGAATTACTTGATGAGCAAGTGGTTCATCATCAACAACAATTGCTTTAATCATTTGATAATTCCAAAGAGAGGGTGGTTTGCCAAAGTCCATTGTGATTGCGCACCACTAAAGTATGTCTTTCTCGATAAAGTAGCTCTAAACGCCGCTTTAAATTGTTTAGCCCCATACCTGAATCAGCGTTATCACTTTTGTGAGGAATGCTATTTTCGCAAAATAAAGTTAAAACGTTATCATTTAATGTTAGTTTTATCGTTACTTCAGCGTTTTCTTTTGCGTGTTCAACACCGTACTTTATGGTGTTTTCAATTAAAATGATTAGAAGCAGTGGTGCTATCGAAAGAGAGTGACTAGTTTCAGGCCATACTAGGTTAAATCTACAATTATTTGCATGTCTTATCTTGTGCAGTTCAAGAAAGTTTTTAATGTAATTTAGTTCTTTTTCGAGTGGAACGAGTGGTTTTTGCCCTTCATAGACGGTGTATCTCAGTAAGTCAGCCAACTGTAATACCAATTCAGGTGTCTTTTCTGATTTTGTTAATGCAAGTGCATATAAGTTATTTAATGTATTAAATAAAAAGTGCGGATTAATTTGCTGCTGTAATAGCTTTAGTTCTGTTCTTATTTGCTGTTTGGCAACTTCTTCTAATTTATGGTGGTGCTGTTGGCGTTCAAACGCCAAGATAATGGGAGTCGAGATACTTAAAAATAAAAACATAAACTGATAATTGTACTTATTGATAATATCTTGGTTGCCTCCAGGAGTTAAATTGGCAACATATGAGGGTAAGTCATTAACAGGCAATGTGAGCACAATAGCGACAAATAATGGTGTGAAAATAACCATGCTAATTAAGCATGCAGATACAAAAATGAGCACTCCATATTTGGCTAATAGTTGACGTATTAAAATGTAACGATTAAATAAAAAAATGCCGTGAACGATAATTGCGTAGACCAAAAGCTGAGAAAAATACCAAATGAATTGATAAAAGTTTGTAAGTAGTTTTTGAGTATCAAATATCAATGCGAATGGCTGATTTAGCAGAGGGGCTTCATGGCTATTAAGTATGCCAGCCATGACAAATGCCCAGCCAAAACATATAACAAAAACAACTTTATTTAATGTAAACAATGAGCTAATCCAACTGGTTAATTTAGAGTTTTGGTTTTTCTTAAAACGTTGGGATGAAAGCCAAAGTAAACTTGCTAGACTGCAAAGTAACCAACATTGTTCTTGTAAGTAGTGCCATTTATCATAAGTTGGCAAGCTGTTGCTTAATAGATAAGTGAGTATTGGGTAACCAATAAACCCAGACAACCACCACAATGAAGCCTGCTTTAAAGAATGCTGAGATGCCATCCAGTGAGCGATTAAGAAGGGGATACACTCAAAAATTAGCTGTAAATTTACTGTTAGATAAGTACTGGGTGAATCAACTCTCAGCGAAAGATAACGAATATGGCTTTCAAGTAGTATCGCAGCGATTAATGGTAGTAGAGTAACCATGCTTTTTATGTTTTTAGGTGATGATAAATAGCTAATAGTTGCCAGCAAAATCTACTCCGTTCATTTTTATTTTTGCTACGTTACACTGTTGTTTTTTATGATATTTATATATTACTCTAATTTCTAAATAATGTGGAAACTGAGAGAGTAATACACTGATTAAGCGTTATGATAGATTTAGCTTAACGTTTTTATTTCTTTATTCACCCACATTTTGATGAAAGTTCTTTTTTTGATGACGAAAGAAGAATTTTTGCTTTCATCATCAAACTTGAATCATTGATCATTGCTTCATAGCAGCGAGCTTTACCATTCCTTAATCTAGATTTGTGCTAATTAAGGAGCCAATAAATGCTAACACTTGAGCATATTTCGAAAACATACCCTGATGGAACTCAAGCACTTAACGATATAACCATTGAGTTACCCAGTGGCATGGTAGGGTTGCTGGGGCCAAATGGCGCTGGTAAGTCTAGTTTGATGAGAACCCTTGCATGCCTGCAAACTATTAATTCTGGCCGTATAAAGTTTAGTGGCTTATATATATTAAAAGACCCTGAAAAGTTACGTAAGCAACTTGGTTATCTACCACAGCAATTTGGTGTTTACCCACATATGGGGTGTAGAGCACTACTTGAACACATAGCCATATTAAAAGGGCTTGAAATTAAAAAGACAAAGCAACAGATTGATGACCTGCTTACTGCGTTAAACTTAACTCAACATGCAAATAAAAGAGTCAGTCACTTTTCTGGGGGAATGAAACAACGCTTTGGTATTGCTCAAGCATTGTTGGGTGATCCCAGATTAATTATTTTAGATGAGCCTACAGCAGGGCTTGATCCGGCTGAGCGAGAGAGTCTCAATAACTTATTAGTATCAATGAGTAAGAATCGATTGATCTTGCTATCAACACACATAGTGGAAGACATAGAAAACCAATGTCACTTTGTGGCGATGATTAAAGGTGGTCAACTGATCCAAAGTGGCCATATTGATAACTTAGTAAGCCAACTCAAAGGTAAAGTATGGGTATTAAAAACTTTGCCAAGCGTACTGCCAAAAGATGCTTTAGTACTGAGCCAAAGTTATCGATATGGTGAGCCCGTCTTTCGAGTTTATGCCGCAGAACGCCCAACTATAGGAGCTGTTTTGGCGACAGAATCATTACAAGATAAGTACTTCTTTGAACTAAAATCTCAAAGAGGCGAATTATGTTAATAATTAATGAGTTAAAGTATCTTTTTCGTCAACCAATAGTTTGGGTGTGCTTGCTTATTGCGCCAAGTTTTGCATTTTCACTTTCTTCAGGACTTGCAACAAGTAATGTTGACCCATTACAGCAGTATCAATTGCATTTAGTGTCATTACACATGATGCAATTGGTTTTATTGGTTGGAGCATTATCGCCAGCAATTTTCTTACGTGATCACCTCTTTCATATGGATGAAATTATTGCTGTTGCATCAGTAAGTTCAAGACAAAAAAACTATGTTCGAATAGGTGGTTTTGTAAGTCTATTAATGATGGTTTCATTAAGCAGTACGTTGGTTATGAGTTTCGTAGATTTTCAAAATAATGGATTTAGTTGGCAAATACTTGGTTATACAATTTTTTATAGTAGCTTTGTCCTACTTATAAACTGTTTTTTACTTATTGCTTTGGCATTTTGGCTTTGTCAAAGGTTTCGAAGCTCAATGATTATCTATGCCGTTTTTGCAAGCATTTGGATAGCTTATTTGTTCGCTGCGAGTATAACGGGTAATCCAATTTTGGCAGGAAGTAATGTACTAAACGAAACGTTCTATCAACTATTTATCTGGTTAGATCCATTTGCTTATACAACGGTAATAGCAAGTTTTAGCGAGTCACAAAATACGCCCTTTTATACTAATCGTTTTATTTGTTTTACTCTGGCATTTGTTATTTTTACGTATGCTGTTAGCTCGCATCCCCAAGCACATTCACAGCCAAAGCAACCTAAACAACGGTGTCTTGAGTCTGAACTTAGGACTAACACTCAATATCAAACGGTAAAGCCTACATTTCGTCAAAGCTCGATTCTATTTGAGCTATATAAAGCTGCAATTTTAAATATTTTAAAACAACCAATAACTCTCATTCTGTTACTTATATGGCTAGGGTTGGTGTTTAATAGTGTTGCATCTTCTTCCCAGTATGCAGAACCAATGAGTGTTATTAAAGCAACTAGCATTGATGCTGTTAATCAATATGCCTTTGATATGTATATATTGCTCGGCTGTTTACTGGTGGCTCTATGGAGTTGGCAACTTAGTTGTCATGCTAGGCACTATAAAATAGCAGAGATAATTGCGGCAGCGCCTATTAAGACTGCTTCGATTTTGCATAGCCAATTATTGGCAATAGTGAGTTTGGTGTTTGTTTTTTCGTTTGTTGGTTTCGTTGGCGCATCACTAGCTGAGTTTTTTATTGGTAGTAACTTTGATGCTTATCAACATATTTATACCTTAGCTTTAATGGGACTGCCGCTAGCTATTATTGCTTCGATATTTATATGTATTTTCAATTTAATGCGTTCAGAGCTTATTGCATCTTTAGTGGTTTTTGCCATTTTGTTACTTAAATTTACTCCAGTAATGACTTATTTAGGGCTAACACACACGTTTTGGAGTGTAGCTTGGACACCATTGCAGCCGGCTAATGAATTTTGGGGCTATCGCGCAAGTTTGAGTAGTTACTGGCCTTATGTCCGCGCGTGGCTAGTATTATTACTTAGTGTAGTGCTTGTTAGTCAGGCTTTTAATCACCGTGGCACAGGAATGGGAAGTCGAGCTTTTAAAAATAAAGATGTTTGGCTCTTAACACCAGCGGTTTTGGCTATCAGTTTATTTTGGCAGCTGCATGCTAATTTAATTTCAGAAAAGCCACTAAGTAATTCTCATAAACGAGAAACATTTAAAGCAAATTATGAAAAAATGTTCGCTGATTGGAAACATAAAGCTCAGCCAAAAGTGAGTCATATCGATGCAGAAATAGATTTCTATCCGTATAAGCAATCAGCCCAATTCAACTTAACCTACTCATTTACTAACCCTCACACAAAACCAATAAAACAGGTATTGATAGGTCGTGCAGGCTTTTATCAATGGGCAGATATTAAAATAGAAGGAGCTGAGCTAGTCGCATTTTATCCATCTATGAACCAAGCTATTTACGAGTTTAAATATGCACTTCAGCCATTCGAAACAAGGCAACTTAAAACGCAATTTGCAGTAAAGCAGGCCAAATTATGGCCCATACAAGGGCATCAAATCATAACGCCTGAATTTAGTTATATTCGTTCAGTTCCGCTATTACCGACGATTGGATATCAAAGAAACTATGAATTAGATGACGAGCAGTTAAGATTAGATTATGGGCTTCCAATGTATGTTAAAACACCGCCTTCAAAGCTTTTTAATGCAACATACCAAGTACCAGATAGCTATGAACGCATTACCATGAAAAGCAAAGTTACCACTGCATTAGGTTATCAGGTCGTCTCACAGGGTAAGAATATAGAGCATATTGTTGAAGGGCAAAGAGCTGTTTTTAAATTTCAGACGACAGTGCCAATTAACAACTTACCGGCTTGGTTATCGTTTCCATTTGCAGCAACTGAGTTAATTTATGAAGAGGTGAAGTTACAGGTTTATTCTAAATCAAGTGCAACTGAAGCTGATCAAGATGCTATAAAAGTTAACTTACAAGCTATGAGTGATACGCTTTCTTGGTTTAAGAATAATTTAAATGCGTACAAAGGTTCAAAGCTCAGTCTGGTTGACTCTACGGGTTTTGGTGGGACAGGGTTTGCATTACCTGAAATTATTTTGATTGATAATAAGGTCGGTTTTAGAGCTAAACCAAGTGAGGGCGGAGGTTTTGATCAACGCTACCGCCGTGCAGTACATGAAACGGCTCATCAATGGTTTGGTCATGATATTGGCAATAATGTTCCTGAAGATAGCGCTTTTTTGATTGAATCACTAGCTAAATATATAGAGCTTGTGGTGATTGAAAAGCGTTATGGAAAAAAGGCTGTAGAAGCATTAGTTAAGTATGAAACTCAACGATATCAACAAGCTTCTAGGTTAGATATTTCAACAAAGCAAGCATTGGTAGATTCTTCAAAAAGTTACGATCAGTATTCCAAAGCTACTCTTGTATTTGCGAAGCTTAGGAATGAATTTGGGGATGCAGTGATTGTGGCAGCTTTAAAATCAGTATGGCAAAAATACGCACATCCAAATCGACCAGCAACGTCAATGGATTTTATTCGAGCTTTACAAGAACAACTTGATGATCAAGATAATGGCTTAATTAATAAACTTTTTTTGGAAGTATAAAAACAAAAAAGCCACAGGTTATAAAACACTGTGGCTTGGGTATTGATTCTTTCAATCAAGGGGTTTGGGAGAATCGCTTAAAACTCGTAGCTAATGCTTAAGCGTGTAGTACGAGGCATAATGTAACGACCATTCGGTGCATCAGCATTACGAGGGTCACCTTCGGTGATGCCTTGCTCGTCAGTTAAGTTATCAACCGCTAATTGCACTTTAATACCTTCCATAGGCTCAACAATTAAACCAATGTCTACTTTTTCGTAACCTTCTAATACAACTGTGTTTTCGTTGTCGCCCCAACGATCATCAACCGCTGAGATTGTGCCGTATAAGGTTGCATACATATCGCTTACTTCAAAGTCATAGCTTGGTGTTACACGTACTTGCCATTTTGGCTGACGTTGGCTTTCGTTACCTTCGTTGCTTGGGCTTTCTGTGATTTCTGTTTCTTGAAGCGTTGAGTTTAAGTTAACTGAGAAACCAGATTCGTGGTTGTAGTTATAATCAAGCTCAATACCGTAGGCTTCGTTTGTTAAGATTTCAGCTGGTACACCAGGGCGACGAACAAAGGTGTCACCTTTTACTTCATTAGTGAACAATGTTGCATAGAAATCGGTGCTATCAGTTAATAGCTTATAACCAAACTCGGCTTGTGTTACTTCTTTTATTAGCTTTTCGCCACCTTCGTATGCGCTAAAGTTATCGCGGAAGTCGTCGAAGTAAGGCATTTTGTAACCACGGTTTACGCGAGCAAATACACCCATGTCATCATTAATTGAGTAGTTGATACCCGTTGTCCACGATGTTTTGCTTTCGTCATATTGAACTGACTTGTCGATTACGCCATCAAGACCTTCATCAACCGAGTATTCCACTTCGTGGTTTTCAAAACGAACACCGGCATCAAGCGTAAAGTCATCGTTGAATTTATATTGAGCTGTTGTGTAAAAGGCATTGGTGCGTGCATCGCCTGTAGAGTTGATATCGTAGTTGAAGTCACAACCATCAACACTTGCATTACACTCGATGCCGTCTAGCATTTCGCCGCCTGCTTCAAGCACGTGATACGCTGTGTTACCTAAGCTCCACCAGTCATTTGCTGATGTGCTTGCTGTGTAATAACCAAAGGCCAGTGATAAATTATCAAGCTTTTTAGCGAATGCTAAATCATTGGTGAATGCGCTAATTTCTTTTAATACCACCCAACGACCAAGTTGTTGAACCGCTGTGTCTGCATCGTATTCTGTGCCAGTTACTGCACCTGTTGCTGTCTCACCGTTATCTGCCACTGCACCCACTGTTGTCGCAGAGCCCGCAGGTACTAAGCCGTACGTGTTTGCATCACCTTTGGTGATGTTGAAGCGATCTGTGAAGCTCCAACCGTTATCGAATTCAAGTTTGATACTACCGCCAGAAACATGACCTTTCCAACCACGGCCTTCACCTAAGTCGATCTGTTGCTCGTCATTATTTGGCCCAGTGTAAATAGTCGCTTGGCGATTTAAAGTACCCAGCTGCGTGTAGCTTGCATCAACACCGTCAACATTTAGTGGCGTTGGTAAGTACCAAGCACCATGGTCGTCTGTTTGACGCGTGTATAAGTTAATGGTGCCGTTTTCTAATTCTTTAGTGATATTAATGGTGAACTGGCTGCCTTTTTCTGATGTGAAACCTGCATCACGAATACCTGGAGAGCTTTTAACATAACCACCCACCATAAAGAATAAGTCATCAGAAATCTCACCACTAACCATAGCGTCAATGCGTTGAAGGTCATAATCTGAAGTTGTGTATTTGAATACACCTTCGGTATCTTCACTACCACGTTTAAGGCGGAAGTTAGTTGTTAAACCAGGTTGACCATTTGATACAACAGGGTTTGGACCACCGCGTAATGCTTCCATCGTTTCGATTGTTTCATCTAAACGGAATAACGACGAGTTTTCTAAAAATGACAAAGTAGGCGCAGGATAAATTGGCGAACCTTCAAGGCTTAATGTTAAAAATGGTGCATCACCACCACCAGGGAAACCACGTACAAATACGTTCGCGCCAGACTCACCACCCGAGCTTTCTACCCACACACCCGGCACGGCTTTGAATAAATCAGCTGTACTTTTTGGCGATAATTTAACAATTTGATCTGCATCGATATTGGTTACTGCATAGCCAGCATCAATTTTACGTACGCCAATACCTGCAGGTGTACCAGATACAATAATTCGTTCTACTTTTTCTTTAGCTGGTTGCTCTTCGGCCATAACTGTTTGGCCACTCAAAGCTAGCAAAATTGCAGAGGCTAGCGCACTGCGTGTGTATGTAGTTGTCATTGTGTGTTCCCATTTTTTATGTTGTTGAAAGCAATGTATTAGCGAATATTTTGCAATTGTTAACACCTTGCTTTTATAAACCATAAAGATTTATGCAAACGTTTGCAATTTGTTTTTTCAATTTTTTGTCCTTTTTTTACCCACAGGGTGAGTTGGTCTGTTTTGCTTACTGAAAAAATATTATGCTCTTTGGCGCAGCGGTTTGGTCGAAATGGTGGTATATTGCCAGCATATGTTTTAAAGGAAAGCAGTGTTTCAGTATCATGAATGATAGAAAATTAAAGTTAGCTGATCTTGCGAAATTAGCCGGTGTTTCTACGTCGACAGTATCTCGTGCGCTCAATGATAACCCATTGATAAAGCAGGAAACTCGCGACAAGCTTCAACAGTTAGCAAAAAAACATAACTTTAGTTTAAACACGGCTGCTAGCCGCCTTCGCACCCAAAAAACCAATGTTGTTGCGGTTATTATTAACCTCGATGGTGATACAGAACAGTCTATTAACGACCCTTTCTTACTTAAAATTGTTGGTGAAATAAATTTAGCGCTAAATAAATTTGGCTTAGAGTTATTACTCTCTAATTCGTTTATGGCCAGTGATGATTGGGCAAATTACTTTATTAATAGCCGCCGTGCCGATGGCATTATTGTGGTCGGCCAAGGTAAAAGCCAAGCAAATATTGAAGCTGCAGCGAGTGCTGGTGTTCCTTTAGTTGTGTGGGGCGATCCAAAAACACCCAGCAGTTACCCAATTGTTGGCAGCGATAATTATTTAGGTGGTCGCATAGCGACTGAGCACTTATTGTCAAATGGTGCTAAAAACATATTGTTTTTAGGTGACCCTGGGCACGCTGAAATTAGTGAACGCCACCGTGGTTATTTAGATGCTATTAATGAAGCCAAAGCCACTCCTCACGTGGTTTCTATCGATATTACTAGTAGTGCTGCTTATAAAGGAATTAACCAATTGTTGGTAGAAAAAGGGCTGTGCTTTGATGGCATTATGGCATGTAGTGACATGGTGGCTTTTGGTGCGATGAAAGCCCTGAAAGAGCGTTACATTAGTATTCCAAACGACGTTGCCCTCGTGGGCTTTGATGATATTGCCATGGCAGATATCAGTCACCCATCTTTGTCGAGTATTAAACAAAATACTCAACGCGCTTCAGTTATTCTTGTTGAAAAGTTGTTAGCCCAGTTAGCAGGCCAGTCGGTAGAATCTCAAGTTGTTGAAATAGAACTAGTAAATAGGCAGTCGAGTCAGCGCTAAACCTATTGAATGTTAGCAATATGTGTAATTTTAAATGCAAACGTTTGCATTTTGTTTTGCGCTAAACTAGACTGAATAAAAATAATCATAGGTTGAAGTGAATGAATCCTATAAGAATAACTATCGCGCTGGCATGCAGCTATTTTGTCTTTGCTATTATGCTCAATAGTGTAGGCACTGTTATTTTACAAGCAATCAATAGCTTAGATGTAAGCAAAACTCAGGCGTCTGTTCTTGAAGGATTTAAGGATCTTAGTATTGCCATTGTGTCATTTTTAGTGGCGTCATTTATCCCTCGCATAGGCTATAAAATTGCTATGCTCGGTGCTTTATTACTGGTAGCAGCAATGTGCTTGGTTGTTCCGAGCATTGCCGACTTTTGGATTTTAAAAGCGCTCTTTGCCGCAATTGGTTGCAGTTTTGCTGTTATGAAAATCTCTGTTTACTCTGTTATTGGTCAAATGACTGATAATGCTAATAAACATTCAGCGTTATTAAACACCATTGAAGGGGTGTTTATGCTAGGGGTGCTGTCGGGCTATTGGATTTTTGCGTTATTCATAGACGCTGATAACCCGCAAAGTAGCCACTGGTTGAATGTTTATTACTTGCTTGCAGTGATTGTTGCGGTGGCGTTTATTTCTGTGATTGCGGCACCAATAAAATCGCCAGAACTAAAAACTAATCAGCAATCGCAGCTTCATGATTTTATTGATATGTTAAAGCTGACTTACCAACCCCTTGTGCTTATTTTTGTTCTTAGTGCATTTATGTATGTACTAATTGAGCAAGGCGTGGGCACTTGGCTGCCGACCTTTAATAACCAAGTTTTAAAATTGCCTGTTGATGTCAGTATCCAACTTGCCAGTTTGTTTGCAGCTGCGTTAGCGCTTGGTCGTTTGGTAGCAGGGCAAGTACTTAGGTTTATTAGTTGGTTTAGTTTATTAATGGGCTGCTTGGTCGCTATGGGTGTGCTCGTATTATTGGTGCTGCCTTTGACTCACGATGTAGATGGAAGCCAAGTGAAAAGTGTGTTTGATGTGCCTTTTGCAGCATACATGCTGCCGTTGATTGGCTTTTTTATGGCACCGATTTACCCGTTACTTAACTCTGTGATGCTGAGTTCACTTGCTAAGCACAAGCATGCTGCTATGACTGGTTTAATTGTGGTTTTCTCTGCATTAGGTGGAACAACAGGTTCAATTATTACGGGCTTTGTATTTGATAAATTTAGCGGTCAGCATGCATTTTATCTCACATTAGTGCCAATAGCCTTGCTATTAATCACCGTTTCAATCTTTAAGAAAATCACTCTAAAACCACAGTATCAAGCGGCTTCAAGCGCAGCATAAGGGATTATCATGAACTTCGTTAATAGCCAATTATTTAAAGACGTACAGCTAGCAGAAGTGTTTGCTGATTCAAAAATGTTTGCCGATGCAGTGCCAAACTTATCTTGGCAAAGTGCTTGTGAGTTATATCAACTTGTAGGCCCTTTAAAAGGTGATACGCTGCGTGAATTTGTGATGTCGAACTTTGTTTTTGCTGATCAGTCTATTCCGACTGCGAAATTAGATACCACATCAGTTAAACAGTATATTCTTGACCTATGGCCGCATTTGCATCGCAATGCTGATACTGATTTAGCAAGCTCACTAATGCCTTTGCAGTTTGACTACATTGTGCCGGGTGGCCGTTTTCAAGAAATTTATTATTGGGATAGTTATTTTACAGCCTTGGGTTTAGAAGATTGTGGCGACCTAGCCACCATTGAAGCCATGGTTAATAACTTTATTGACCTACAAGAACGTAATGGCTGTATTCCAAATGGTAACCGTGTTTATTATAGCTCTCGCTCGCAACCACCTGTTTTGGCGTTAATGATAGCGATGCTATGGGACGCTAAATATAAACATGAAGCAGATTTAACTTGGCTGGCAAACGCCGTCATAGCACTTGAAGCTGAATATCAGTTTTGGATGAAAGGGTGTGAAGAGTTAGTTGACGATAAACAAGCTACTAAGCGTGTCGTTAAAATGTCTGATGGGGCTATTTTAAATCGATATTGGGATAGCGCCCGCTCGCCACGACCAGAGTCGTTGAAAGAAGATTTACATGACGCTGAAGGGCTAACTAGTGAGCAGCAGCAAAGTTATTTTCAACATATTCGTGCTGCATGCGAGTCTGGCTGGGACTTTAGTAGCCGTTGGCTTTGTGATCATAATGACTTAAAAAGCATTGAAACAACCAATATCATACCGGTTGATTTGAATAGCTTACTGTATAACTTAGAGCATACGTTATCTCGTTTTTACCGTTTACTTGGTAAAGAACAAAAGAGCCAGTCGATTGCTGAGCTGGCTACACTGCGCTTAGATGCAATTAATACCTATTGTTGGAATTCTGAGGCGGGTGTTTATCGTGATTACAATATTCGACTCAATCAGCAAAGTAGTGTCGATTCGATGGCAATGGCTGTTCCTTTGTTTGTAGGCGCTGCATCTGTACAACAAGCTCAACAAGTGAAGCATAAACTGATGAGTGAGTTTTTAAAGCCCGGTGGTTTAGTGACAACATTGTGTAGTACACCACAACAATGGGATAGTCCTAACGGTTGGGCGCCGCTGCAATGGTTTGCTGTAAAAGGTTTAACAGAGTATGGCTTTGTCAGCGAGGCACAAGCGATCATAAAAAACTGGCTGAGTATGATCGAAATGCGTTTTGCAGAAGATAAGTGCCTCCTTGAAAAATACAATGTGTGTGAATTAGTTAGCCGTGCAGGTGGTGGCGAATACACAGTACAACAAGGATTCGGTTGGACGAATGGTGTAACTTCACGTTTTTACAAAATACTTGATGACTCGCTGTAAAAGGGGAGATGTGAGTATTGTTAGTTTACATTATATTAACCTGAATATCTGGCCATCCAAATGGGTTAGCAATGTTGTAAATTGCCAAAATAAAGGCTTATGAATGGTTGAATCATGTATCTAAATTAGGTATTGTGAATAAAATGTTTCAAGGAAGAAATGAGATGATTCAACCAACTTCTGTATTTCTAAAAACACAGCCAAGGTTACAAAACCGCAGCCAAAATTATCAATATTTAATTAAAATACTCGATGCGTTTTTTATGCGCGTAAAAGTCGATGCAAGCTTGCCTCAAGACTCTATGCGCGAAGAGTTTAACCTTTATTTGATTGATAGCACTGACGCACATTGGAAAGACTTACTACCTGCAGAGTTAGTGCAACTTGCTAAGCAACATTTAGTGGTTATTTTTAATGCGGACGCTAATGCAATTTGCGAAAAAAACTTACTTTTAAATGGCATTAAAGGGGTGTTTTTTGCAGATCAATCACCTGAGGATATTTTTGCAGGGCTGGTCAGAGTGATCAATGGCGAGCTGTTTTTTAGCCGTAAGAGTATTTCTACTACCTTTAACCATATGCTATCTGCAATGTCTCGCAGCCAATTCAATGCTAGTAACGATTCGGTAAATACAGATATTGACCTCAGCTTACTGACTAAACGAGAAAAATCAGTGATTCATTTACTTGCCCAAGGTGCGAGTAATCGAGATATCGCAGAGCGTTTAAATATCAGCGATCATACAGTTAAAACCCATCTGTACAGTGCATTCAAAAAAACGGCATCGCGTAACCGCGTGGAGCTGGCTAATTGGGCTCAAAATTACATGGCAGTGAGTTTGTCTTTACAAAATACACAGTGACAAACTGCAGCTAGTTTAATCCCAGTGGTAGTGTTTGCTATTAAAGCTGGTTTAGCACTTGCTCGATGCTTAAAAATCCAGCTTCAAGCAAGTAGCCTTCAAAATCGTGTTTCCGTTTAGCTTCCATTATTCGAGCCTCGGTTCGATTTAGATGTGACCTTATTCATAAAATACAGTGGAATACAGAGTATTAATAATCCTAGCCATTGCCATAATGGCGCAAAAAGAAACACCAGCGCTGATTGTGCATCATGAGAAAAATAGATTGAACCTATGGTCACAGTACCAAATAAGGCACACATAATAGTGACAATAAACGTGGCAATTTGTGCCACTCTTGTTTTACTGTGTTCAACCATCCACGCCATTAATAAATAGGGCGAAATCCCCCATAAAACAAAACCAATTGGCAGACTTTTTGAACTGTCAAAATTATCAATGGTGATGACTAGAGTAATCAGTGCGGCTAAAACAATAAGAGAATAAGCGCATTTGGAGAAGGTAATCCATTTCATAAATAAAACTTAATTAATACCAACCCGCAATAATACTTAATCATTTTGAGGGATTAAACCTGTCGCTATCTGCGTTAAAAATTTCTGATTTAGAAAAACTAAATAACGAAATTATTGCCTTGCTATCAACGAGGTTTTATTGCCTCAAAATAGACTACTTAATTAAGCGAATTGGTATAACTGAATGCTATAAGTATTTATTTCGATGGATAATTAAGCAGAAAGTTCAAATTGGGCGCTGTGATGTTCAGCGCCACACTAATATATTCATTAAATTAGACCGCTTTTGCAGACCAAATACCTTTGTTAATACCTTTTAATACAAGGTCGCTAAGCGCTTTTTCAATTGCTTGTGTTACGCAAATACTCATAGGTTCATTGTCGGTGAATCCGGCTTCTGCTTCTGCAAGACGCTTGTAGCTCACATAGCGAAAGAAGCCTGCGCGCATTTCTTGACTGAGCACTTTTTTGCTTGTCGCAACGGATAGCAAAACTTGGCCTGTGCGAACATCAACAGCGCGTAAATAAATTGAAATTGCATCTTCACGGTATAACTCTGATGCGCCAATCCCGAAGTATTCCATACCAATCCCGCCGGTTTTGATATTTGTGTCGTAGCTAATGATACCGCCCTCTAAGATTATTTTAGCTGTCGTGAGCGGTGGTAATTCAGGTAGCTTATCGTTTTCGGCTTGCGCAGCGCGAATTATTTTACGCTCAGTTAAGATATTTTGTAGACCTTCGCGTTCTACCGGAATAAACCAATCAGATTCATGCAATGCTTGCACTAAAATAGAGTTAGCACCTTGTGTTACTGCGGTAGAAAATGAGCTTACATTTGCCTGTGGTTTGTATTGCCCAGTTTGGTCACGAAATGAGTACACTGACACAGGAATGCTTCCCATTGGTTGAGGAAGGGCCTGCAAAGCCTGAAAAGTTTCGGTTGGCTCAAGAGAGTCTGCTAGTTGTTTAGTCGGCGGGATTAAATTGCCCATTGATGAACAACCCGACAGAAGTAATACCATTGCTGCTAATGTGAGTGTCTTCATTATCCAAACCTCGGTACTTCAATTACTGTCACTGTGCCATCAGAGGTATTGGTAATTCTAACGGTGATTGTGTCACTGGTACTGGTGATAATTTGAATTTCATAATCACCCGTCATAAAGGTCGAGTCACCATTAAAGATGCTGTCGTCGATTTCGTCACCAAATGCCATATCTGTGATTTCTCGTACCATTCTATTTAAGTATGTACGCTCTAACGAATCTTGAAATTTTTCCCCGTAGGTTTGTTCGATAACCGGCGCTTTGTGTTTGTTTTGTGATTGCGCTTTATTAAGTAGCATGCTGGCATTTAATGGGCTGCCACCAAAGCTTGGGTTAATTGGGGTATAAACGAGTTCGGTTGCCCAACTAGAAAGAGGGCAGAGGATTATTATTAGTGTTGTTAAGTATTTCATTTTACCATCCATTTTTTGCCATATCGGGTGTTGATTGCTGCATTTGACTGCGTGCCATGGCATCCATCACGCTATACATGGCTTGTTTTACACGTTCATCTAATGGCTCTAAGCGACGTCCTAGATAGGTGACGTACACTATTTGGTTATTCATTTTTAAGACAAGTCGAGTCCCCGCTCGAGGTAATACCGTTTCTTTTATTTCGATATTAAAACCTGCTGTTGAAGGTAGATCGCGCCATAGGTTGGCAAACTCAAAATAAAATTGATGGCCAAATCGGCTAATACTTCTATCGAGTACTAAGCCATCGATTTCGAGGTCTTCGCCATAACTAGCCGTACTTTGAGCTGCAAGCACGATGCAACATATGCGTAGTAAGTTTTTTATTTTCATAATGGAATGAGGGAGCAAGGCTCCCTCTTAAGCGATTATTCTTGGGTTACAGTTGCGGTATTGCCATCACCTAGTTGAGTGATAACAACTGTGCTGTTAGAGCCAATCATTGAGCCTTCAACAAGGTTTGCGTTGCCGTCTTGTACAACGACCAGTGAGTTACCCTCACCGCCTAGCAAGAATGCACTTTCACCGATACCTACAACAAAGTTTTCTGAGCCTGTTTGGCTAATATCAACAGAGTTGTTGCTACCTTCCATAATCAGGTCGATGGCATTGAGTTCACCAACTTGTGTGAAAGCAACTTGGTTGTTGTTGCTATCAAGTACGCTTGCGAATGTTAATGCCGCTTCGTTAAGGTCACCCAGCTGATTAACTGCAATGTCATTATCGTTTGAAGAGAGTGAGTCGTCTGGGTATGAAGACTGCACTAGTACAGTGTTTTCATTGCCGCCTTGAGCAATATCAACGTTGTTGTCGCTACCATTGAAGTTAGCAACGTGAGCACTGTTTGCGTCACCAATTTGGTTAGCAACAAACTCATTGCTATCGCCAATAGCACCTAAGTACACATCATTACCGTTACCATTTTGGAATGCAGTGAGTTCGTTGTCGTTGCCAATAGCATCTAAGCCAGCGGTATTGCTGTCATGCTTTTGATTGACCAATAATGTATTGCCATCACCAACAATCACGCCTGACTCAAAGCTGTTGCTGTTGCCTTCTTGATCAGACTTAACCTCGTTGTCATTGCCTGTGATTTCTGCAACTAATGCGCTGTTAGAGTCACCATCTTGCTCAAACTCAACTTCGTTATAATCACCATGCAGCGAAGTAAGCTCAGCGCTGTTGAAGAAACCTGTTTGGTCAATAGTAATTTCATTGCCGTTGCCAATTACTTCATCAGAGGTAAACGCATTGAAAACACCCTCTTGCATTACTTCGATGCTGTTGTCATCACCTCTAATTACATTGAACGTTGCTTCATTTAGTAAGCCGCTTTGCTCTGCGCTGATTGTGTTGCTGTTACCCTGTAAATCAAAGTTGTAGAACCAATGGCCACCATCACCTTGCGTTACAGTTGCGCTATTTTCATCACCAACCATAACGTTGATAGCTTCGTTGTTAACACCAAAGAATCCTGCACCTTCTTGTTCAACGCGAATAGCATTGCCAACACCAACGGTTTCAGACAATGCGCCATTCATGGTGCCGTTTTGGCTGTGCGAAACAGTATTATCGTCACCTGTGTTGTAGATAAGAGATAAGTTAGATGTTTGTGCTTGGCTTACTTCAACCATGTTGCCATCACCTACACTGACAGTTTCTGCACGATGACCTGTACCTTGTTGAGCAATAACCGCATCGTTACCAACACCGGTAACCGATACTTGATCTAGGGTAATTGAGTTTGATACACCCAATGTTGAAACTTGGCTTGCAAGCTCAGTGCTAGATTGTGTTTTATCATCTGTGTTTGCACTTGCTGCAAAGCTTGAACCTAACGCAATAGTAATTGCACAGGTAAGTAGAGACTTTCTTAACTTCATGATTATTTCCTTTAAATTATTATTAATCAAAGCTCTAAAATTATTATTTTCGCTTTTAGAACCATGTACCAGCATGCCTTGCCGGATTAATTTCTGTGATATTCAACTGTTAGCTAACAATCAGAAGTGAATGAAGCAACTTTGTTAGTTGTGACTCTGAGGTCGTACAAATAACAAGAAAATTACTTTAGACAGATTTGGAATAATATAAAATCATCAGTTTTTGTGGTTTTTATAAATTACTTATTTTCAATTGGTTATGTGTGTTTGTTTAGGTTTTAGTATGGGTTTTAATTTAAAAGCAGTAAAAAAGTTGGAGAAATATTAATGGATCATTGAGAGTGCTTTTTTCACAAAAAAGTGTGAATTGGACGTATTTTTATTGATTCAATCAGCAAAAAAGTATGGATTTAAACTTAGCATCATTTTTTTTCTTGCCTGTTATCTGCAATTTGCCATTTATGAAATATGCCACGTGATATTCATCATTCAGAAGTAATGAGCTTTGGTGGTCGGATCATAGTGATTCGATCAGTTCAACAAATTATGGATAGTAAATATGAAAACTAAATTATCTGTATTAAGCCTAGCCTTATTACCATGTTTAGGTGCTGCACAAATCAGCACACCAGCAAAAACAACCGTCGTTGGTGCAAGTGAAGACTCTGTACTTGTTATGTATAAAAAAGGCACCTCTGCTGCAATGCGTGCCCATGCTCGTAGCTTAGTTAAAGCCACCATCAGCGATATCAACAAAGATGGTGTCGATGATAACTATTCAGCTATTTTGTCTGGCCGTTTAGCTAAATTTAAAGTTTCAGGTATGAGCAGCAAAGAAGCTATCAAGCGCCTACAAAACCATGCTGCTATTGAATATGTAGAGCCTGACTACCGTGTATCGATTGCCAGTGTACCTAATGATCCTGATTTTTCGTCGCTGTGGGGTTTACACAACGAAGGTCAAACAGGTGGTGTCGCCGATGCTGACATTGATGCAGTTGAAGCATGGTCAATCTCAACCGGTAGCCGCGAAGTTGTTGTTGGTGTCATTGATACCGGTGTTGATTACAGCCACGAAGATTTAGCTGATAACGCATGGATCAACCCAGGCGAAATTCCGGGTGATGGTATCGATAATGACGGTAATGGTTACATCGATGACGTGCACGGTATTAATGCGATTACCGACTCAGGTGATCCAATGGATGACCAAGGCCATGGTACTCACGTATCGGGCACAATAGGTGCGTCAGGTAACAATGGCACCGGTGTTGTTGGTGTGAACCATGAGGTATCAATTGCGGGCTGTAAGTTCTTAAGTGCAGATGGTACAGGTTCAACTTCTGATGCAATTAAGTGTATCGATTACATGGTTGATCTTAAAAACCAAGGCGTAAATGTACGTGTTTTAAATAACAGCTGGGGTGGCGGTGGCTTTAGCCAAGCACTGGCAGATGCTATTACGGCAAGTGAACAAGCCGATATTCTATTTGTAGCAGCAGCGGGTAACGATGCGGTTGATAACGATCAAAACCCTCATTATCCGTCTAACTACGAGCATGACAGCGTATTATCAGTTGCCAGTACTGACAACAGAGATAACATGTCGAGCTTTTCACAATGGGGTTTAACAAGTGTTGATT
This sequence comes from Pseudoalteromonas sp. P1-26, assembly GCF_001401795.1. Taxonomy (NCBI): domain Bacteria; kingdom Pseudomonadati; phylum Pseudomonadota; class Gammaproteobacteria; order Alteromonadales; family Pseudoalteromonadaceae; genus Pseudoalteromonas; species Pseudoalteromonas sp. P1-26. Next base: position 61,322 of record NZ_LKDX01000021.1, read on the forward strand.
TAGGCGCACCAGGTAGTGCAATTTTATCAACGGTACCGGGCAATGGTTACGCTAGCTATTCTGGTACATCAATGGCAACACCGCATGTTGCTGGTGCAGCAGCATTAGTGCTTTCGATCAACCCTGATTTATCAGCGCTTGAACTTAAAGAGTTGCTAATGAATAGCGGCGACCAAAATGAAGCGCTGCAAGGCAAAACAGTGTCTGGCAATCGCTTAAATGTGAATCAAGCACTTGAGCAAGCAGATCCGACTCCAAGCTTCAAAATCTCGGTGTCGCCAAGTTCACAGCAAATTACTGCTGGTGAAACTGCAACATATACCTTTGAAATTGGTTCAATCGCCCAGTGGGATGGTGTTGTTAGCCTAGCACTTCAAGCTGATTTAGCGGGCGCAACACTATCGCAAACAGAAGCTGTACCTGGTGATGTAGTTACACTAACGGTACCAACACAAGAAGCAACAGCATGGGGCAGTTATAGTTTTGTTGTTGATGCAACATCAGGTGAGTTAGCTAAACAAAGCAGTGCGTCACTGTTTGTTAACCCTGTTGGCTTAAATGACTTTACTTTCTCAAATGAAACACCAGTGTCTATTCCAGATAACAATGACACGGGTATTGATTCGGTGATTACTGTAGCTGATGAACTTACTGTGTTCTCAACGGATGCAAGTATTGATATTACTCATACTTACATTGGTGATTTAATCGTCACATTAACGTCGCCGCAAGGAACAACTGCAACACTTCACAGCCAATCTGGCGGTGGTGCTGATGATCTAGTACAAAGCTACTCGCTGGCTAACTTTAATGGCGAAGTTGCGACAGGTGATTGGGTACTCAATGTCAAAGACGTACTGTCTGCTGATACCGGTACTTTAAACAGCTGGTCACTGACGTTTAGCGCTATTGGTGAAGTGAGCCCGCAGCCTCCACAAGCTGGCTTTGCATTTGAAACATCTGGTTTAGATGTCACTTTCACTAATACCAGCACAGATAGCAATGACGATATTGTTGCTTGGGCGTGGGATTTTGGTGACGGTGCATCATCAACAGATGCTGATCCTATGCATACTTACGCACAAGCAGGCAGCTATGAAGTGACGCTAACTGCGACAGATAGCGAAGGTCAAACAGATACGTTCACGCAAACGGTTGTGGTATCTGATGTTGAAATTGAGCTATCGGTTAAACGTGCTAACAAAACACGTTTAGGTACTATGCGTGTTGATTTAAGCTGGCAAACTGTGGCTGATCAAGTAAGCATCTACCGTAATGGTGAACTACTTGAAACAGTAGCTGATCGTGGTTTCTATCGCGATGTAGAGCGTAAAGCTGAGTTACCAAGCTATGAATATCAAGTTTGTGTATCTGATACTGTTTGTTCTAACCCAGTGACAGTGTCCTTCGACTAACATTGTTTCACTGCTCAAAGCCCAGTTTCCCCACTGGGCTTTTTTTATTGTTTTGCTTTCTTATATTGCGTAAGTAAAGCGAGTACATGCTGTTGACCAAATTGTGCTGCAAATGCTTCGGCGGTTTGCCCTGCTTTATTCGCATGCTCTGTGTCGCAGTCTTGCTTCATTAATGTTTTAGCGATGCTAAATTCACCTCTAAAAATAGCGGCCATCAAAGCGGTATTGCCGCGTTTATCTTCAAGGCAAGCATTGGCGCCTAATGCTAATAGTTGGTTTACCGTTTGTTTGTGGCCATGATAAGTGGCAATCATCAGCGCGGTATAGCCTTTTTCATTAACACTGTTGATTGGTAATCCGGCCTCAACAAATTGTTCAATGATGTCGTTCTCTGCGGTTCGTGCAGCAGCAAAATAATAGGCAAGTAAGGTTTGATATTGCGTCTGTGAGTCTGTTTGCTGATCAGCATTAACTGGGTTGCATGTTAATAAAAGGCTCAGCAGTAGAAAAGTAAAAATTCGCATAGTTAATTCCTAAAAAAAGAGGAAGGACATGCCTTCCTCATCAAGGTTGGGAGAGTGAATTAAAGTGAGCTTGCTAGTTTTTTCACGGTCGCTAGGTTACCGCCGACGGCTTTGGTTAAGCGCATGCCGTATTCGGTGTCTGCTTTGTAAAAGTGGCTGAGCATAATGTGCTTTACCTTGCTATCTTTTACCTTCCCTAAATCACCCGCTAAGTTGTTGATCAGGTTTGTACGCTGTTGTTTAGAAAAGCTTTGATATAACACACCAGCTTGAGCAAAGTTTTGCTGCTTTTTAATGGCTGCTTGCTGTACATAGCCAGCCAGCTTAGTTTGTGCCTTACGAGCAATTGGGTTTTCTTGCACGTTTTCATGGCTTGGCTGATAGTTCACATTGCTGGTGGTATGACCAAAGTTCATCGCACCGTCTTGGTTGTAATTAACCACTTCTACTTTGGCGCGGTTAATTGGCAATTGCTGGTGGTTTGCACCTAAACGATACATTTGGGTGTCGGCATATGAGAACACACGACCTTGTAACAAACGATCTTCTGATGGTTCAATACCCGGAATGATATTCGCTGGGGCCATAGCGACTTGTTCTGTTGCTTGGAAGAAGTTGCCCGGCATACGGTTTAGTGTCATGGTACCCACTTTGGTCTCTTTAACACCTAACCACATTTTTGTTGCATCTAACGGGTTGTAATCAAAGTCATCCAGTTCAGATGGGTCTAATACTTTGATATATAAATCCCATTTCGGGAAATTACCTTTATTGATTTCTTGGTACAGATCACGGGTTAAATGCTGAAAATCTTTACCTTGTACTTCAGTTACTTGCTTAGCATTTAAGTTTTCAATGCCTTGTTGGCTAAGCCAGTGAAATTTTACGTATTTTACGTCACCGTCTTTGTTGATCATTTTATAAGAATGCACTCCAAAGCCATCCATTTTACGCAGGCTTGCTGGTGTTCCATGGTCACTATAAACCCATGTCAGCATATGTGTTGAACCTGGTTCATGTGAGAAAAAATCAAAAAAGCGATTTGGATCTTGAATGTTATCAACCGGAGATGGTTTTAATGAATGCACCATATCTGGAAACTTAATCGCATCACGAATAAAGAACACAGGTAAGTTATTACCCACTAAGTCCCAGTTACCTTGATCTGTATAAAACTTTGTAGCAAAACCGCGTGGGTCACGTAGAGTTTCAGGGCTACCTTTACCGTGAATAACCGATGAAAAACGAACGAATACCTCTGTTTCTTTGCCTGCTTGTGCAAACGGCGCAGCAATGGTTAGGTCTTCAAGGTTTTTACTGGCAACAAACACACCATGTGCACCTGTACCACGAGCATGAACAACACGCTCAGGAATACGTTCGCGAGCAAAGCGTTGCAGTTTTTGAATTAGATGAACGTCTTCAAGTAAAACGCTGCCACGTGGGCCAGCTGTAATAGAGTTTTGGTTATCACCTACAGCTGCACCATTGTCTTTGGTAAGTGTAGCAGCGGATGCAGGAAGGCTGATTGCAAGAGCAAGTGCGCTTAAAGTCAGTGTGCGATTAAATTTCATAATAAACCTCTTCATAAGTCACCAAGGCATTGGCGTTTTGTTGCAGCCATTATATGAAGGTGTTTTAGTTTGGTAAAACTGATTATTTCTATCATGTTGATAGATCTTAACTATCGATGGTAGGCTTAATTTAATTTGTATTACAAAATGAAGTTTTCGCTAAAACTGTGTATAATTTGCGCCCTTTAAATATCTGTTCACGTGTCGTATTAATGTGGGGTTGTGAGTGAAAGCATTGCTGAAACAGCATGGTGTAATTTTTATTCTTCTAAGTATGCTAACTGGGTTAATGGGAGCATTTGTTAACCCATTGATGAGCTTATTCATTGTCGAAGGGCTGCAAACACCGCCCGTGTATTTAGGTGTTTATATGGTGGCGGTCACCATTACTGGGTTAGTTATTAGTCAGTGGTTAGGTGGCATGGCAGATAAAGGCACCAGTGCGCGAAAGTTATTTATGGTGGCTGTATCAGGTATGGTGTGTGCGTTAGTGACCTTTGCGAATGCCACTGCATTTTGGCAAGTATTGCTCGCAGGCGTGTTGTTTCTTGCGATGGGCAATGCGGCAATTCCGCAAATGATGACCTTGGCAAGACAATGGGCGGGGCGTCAACAGAACATCGACATTACCAGTTTTAATTCCCGTTTACGTGCAGCTATTTCCTTTGCTTGGGTCGGCGGCCCGCCGCTTGGTTATTTGTTAGCCGCTGGAGGCGAGTTTAGCCGCTCGTTTTACTTTGCTGCGGTGTGTGCCTTGGTTGCGCTAATCTTCGCATTTAAGTTTATTCCTGACTACAGCGCTAAAAAATCACAACATGGCAGAGAGCCTGCAGCCGCAGCGAGTTTATCATTTTGGTTGTTGGGCTTAGCTATTATGCTTGGTTCAACGGGCAATATTATGTATTCATCGGCACTGCCGCTTTATAGCATTACTGAACTAGGATTTGCTGAACATACGCCCGGGCTGTTTATGGGTGTGGTGGCACTGTTAGAAATTCCTATCATGCTGTATGGGGCAAAGCTTGCTAAAAAATACAATAAAGTTGCGATGCTTGCGGTGGCATTTTGTTGTGCCATTGTATTTTATTTAGGGGTGTTTTTTGCCACTCAAGTATGGCATTTAATCGCGTTGCAAGTTTTAAATGGGCTGTTTTACGGTATTTTTGCGGGCATTGGCTTAACCGTATTACAAGATCAGCTCCCCGAACGAATAGGGTTTACCTCAGCGTTTTACACGAACGCCATTAAACTGGGTGTTATGTGCGGGGCAGGGGCTACAGGGGTTGTTGCACAGTTTTATAGTTTTAGGTTTGCAACGCTTGGTTCTATGCTAGCTGCAAGTTTAGCCCTTGGCTGCTTAATGTTGTTTAGTTATGTGAAGCGCCAAGAGCAGCAAGGAGCTGTTATGCCAGTACTGCAAGAAGGCTTAGTTGAATAACTTGATAAAAAACCGAGCATCGGAGCTCGGTTTTATCATTTTTAGCCATTAGCAATAATTAGCCATTGGCGATTTGATCAAGTAAATGCATGACTCGCTCACTGGCTGCTTCCATCTTATTAATGTGATTAATCGCTGCGTCTTTATTGCCTGTTTGCAGCATAACTAACGCTTCAACACCATTGCGATGAACTTCACGATGTGGCTCTTCTAATTGACGAAATGCGTTATGTTGTTTGAAGCCATTTGATTGCTCTGAATTATACCATTTACCTAATCGGCACATGGTGTGATCTGAAAAGTCATCAATCGACTTGTTACTTGTGCCATTGGCAACTGAATAAACTTCACCTTTCCAAACAATGTGGTCCAGTTTTACGGTTTGCACGAATGAGCGTGTAGCAGCATTAATAATGGTTTCTTTCATCGAATCACAGTGACTCATGATTGAACCATAGTCATTGTTTAGCGTATCAAAACTGGTTGAAAGCTGAGTGTTATTTTGCTGAATATCTTCAACCGAGGTCACCGTTTCGCTGGTTTTGTTGATGATCTCTTTGACTAGATCAGATACTTCTTGGGCTGATTTATTGGTGTTGGTTGCAAGTGTACGAACTTCGTCGGCAACAACGCTAAACCCACGACCAGCCTCACCAGCACGGGCAGCTTCGATTGCGGCATTTAGCGCAAGTAAGTTGGTTTGATCAGAAATTTTAGAAATGGTTGATACAAAGGTGTTGATGCTATCGGCCATATCAGACAGACCCGTAATGTTACTGGTCATGCTACCCATTTTACCTGCCATACTCGCCATTTCACTGACAATATGTTGCAGAGCGTTATTTGAGTCGTTTAGTAGTTGGCTTATTTGTAAAGTAACTTGGCTTTCTTCTTCGATAACAAGGTATGAGTCGAGTACAGTTTGGCGTACGCCCTCAATTTGCGTGATACATTCAATCGAACTATTCAATAAGTTAGCAAGGAACAGTTGGTCTGCGTCATCAGCTTGCTGATGTAATTTTGCTTCTAAGCGTTCGTTTTCGTCACGTAATACGTGATTGTCGGCTTTAAGTGCCTCAACTTCAGCTAATAGCGCGTTGTATTGATCTTGGAGTAAAGAGTGGCTTTTGCTAGAGACAAACATGTATGTTCCTAATTCATATGGTTAATACTTATACCAACCCTGATTATAGATCAAAGTATTAACTTATTATCAGTGTTTTTTATTAGAAAGTGGGTAATTACGACTATTTGATTAAGTGTAGTAGAAAAAGCTGACTATTAAAGCCGAAAAAGCCCAGTAAAAACTGGGCTAAAACGAGGGAGGAGAGTAATTAATAGAAAGAATATTTTAAAGTAAGCGACGTTGTACGGCCGTTAATAGTACGGGCACGGATAATGTCGTTATCTGGTACTGAGCCTTCTTCTGCTTCGGTGATACCTACGGTGTCGAACAGGTTGTTCACGTTAAGCGATAGACTTAAGTTTTCAGACAGATTGTAACTTACAAATCCATTCACTTGTGTATAGCCATCAAACTCAAGGTCGTTACTGTCTTGTGCGTAAGCATCCGTTGTACCAATAAAGCTTAGACCAGCAGCACCTTTATCAAAGTTGTAAGTTGCCATTAGTGAGTAAATAAGGTCAGCTTGACGACGTGGTGTATTACCGACTAACTCTGGCGATAACGCATCTTTAGCAATTTCTGCGTCTGTCCAAGTAAAGTTACCACGGAAGTCCCAATCACCTACGTAGTAGGTTGATTCAACCTCAATACCTTTTGCTTCGTATTCGCGGTCAAAGAACTTTTGTGATGTTGCTTCGAAGTTTTGCTCTTCAGTTTCTGCGTAGAATGCTGTTGCAAATACTGATAGTGAATCAAAACGTTTTTTCACACCGATTTCGTATTGGTTTACTTCATCAATTGCATCGGCTTCGGCAACCGAACCATCTGCTTCAACTTTACCGAATAGTAAGCGGTCTGCATTTGCGCGGCCGCCTTTACTTAAACGGGCAAAAGTCGCAAAGCTTGGATCAATTTGGTAGTTTGCACCAATTGAGTATGAGCTGTAGTGCCAGTCGTAGTTAACAATGCTTGGGTTCGCGTTATCAATACCAACAACACTTTGCTCAGGAATTGAGATAGTACCGTCGCCATTCATATCAATTGTTGATGTTACTGCACCTGCGTAGTTACCGCGTGCTTCACCTGAATCATAGCGAGCACTTGCATCAATGCTTAAATCGCCAAACTTAGTGGCTAAGTTAATGTAAGGTGCGCGAGTTTCGTACTCTGTATCGTAGTTACGTTGACAGCAGTTACCCCAGTAAGGTGTACCATACGCGTACAAGCCATTATCTGAATAGCTGTCGCCATTCGCAGCGTAAACGTCAAGTAATGCAGCGTTGTCGCCTTTTAGCTCCATAACATATGAGTTCCAAAGCCACGACATATCAATAGATTGGCTTGATGCAAAGTAACCAAACGTAACGCTAGTGTCATCAGAGAACGACTTAGTTAATTTAAGGTCATTAACAATTGAACCCATGTCGTTTAGTGTTACATCAAATGTATGAATACGCATTGCTAAATCGTCATCGCCATAGGCTTCGCCTGCTGAACCACCATTTGCATAAACAAGCGATGCACCATCACCAGCAATACTAGAAGCAATAGAGCTCGCAGATGCAACTTCAGCTGGAATTAGAGAAATAAAGTTACCGCTTACTGATGATGTTCTAAAGCGGTTTTCGATGCGCCAGTCGTTTTCTAAATCAAATGCTGCTTCAAAACCCACTGAGGTAACAACTGGGTTCATACCGTCGGTCATATCGCCTGTGCTGATTTGGTTATCACCATTTAAACGCAGAGTTTGTGTGAAAAGCGCTGAATGGGGCGTATCTGATTGTGCATCGAAACCTGGGATTGAATCGCCATCTGAGTACATAGGCATAGGTAGGTAACCTACGCTCTTATCATCGAGGTGTTTAAAGTAAACGCGAACATAACCAGCATCAAATTCTTTAGTTAGGTTTGCCTTAATTTGGCCACCTTTATTTGATGTATAACCGGTTTCACGTGGACCTTCACCTTGGCGAACGAAGCCACCAATGTGATAGCGCACACTGTCGTTTAAATACGTACCATACTCAAAGTCTGTACGAATTGAATCATAATCAAGGCCTACAGTGGTCGATACACTGCCTGATTCGTTCTCACCCGTTTTTGAAATAAAGTTGATGATACCTCCTGGGGCATCACTTGCTGCTGTTGAAGCTGAGCCACCACGGATTGATTCAACACTTTGCACTGTTGAATCTAAGCGCATGAAAATGTCTGCGTTACCAAAGGCAATATCGCCAAACTGCATAACTGGTAAGCCATCTTCTTGTAGTTGCAAGAATTTAGCACCGCCCGATGCAACCGGTAAACCACGTACCGCGATATTTGCGTTACCTTCACCACCAGTTGATTCTGAACGAACACCCGGGATTGTTCTAAATGCTTCTGCAGTAGAACGAGGTGTTGATACTTCAATTTCCGCTAATGTAACACTGCTAACCGATGAGCTTGATGCCATGATGGTTGTACGGCGTGGTACACCGGTTACAACGATAGTTTCAAGGCCGCTTTTTTTAGCCTCAGGTTGTGCTTGCTCTTCGGCGTGTAAGTTTTGGCTTACTGCTAATGCAAGCGCGCTTAATGTATAAAGGGCATGTTTGTGTGTTGTCATAATGTGCCTCGTCTCAATCCCAGATGGTTTGTTGTCTAAATTGCTATCTTAATCGATTAAGTAAAGATAACAATAATTTTACACAGTGCAAGTCTTTTTAGCGAAAAACTTGCACAATTTATGTTCGATAATTGATTTTTAACGATTTTTATTTAGTGGCTTAATGCGCTGTGCTGCGCTAAAGCTTGTTCAGCAGGGTTACGTAAGTAGTTATATAGCATGGCTAAAAACAGTAAACATGCGAAACCTGTTGCGAGATAAAAGCCGTAACGAATGTGGCCAAAATAGTCACTGATCACACCCATTAATAATGGGCCTGCAGCCGCAGAAAGGGCGGTAAAAAACAAAATAACCCCAGCAACTGCACCGTGCTGTTGCACCGCAAAGCAAGAAATACCTTTTGAGTTTAAAGTTGGGTAGATCATCGACATGAATAGCCCTGATAATGGGAGTAAGAATACCGCCCAATCAACACCACCGAAGATTAAGCCTAAATAACACAGTGCGATTCCTAAGCTTAAATACAGCATCGCCGCTTGCCAACTGAAGTGATTTAACAGCCATACCGCCAAGAAACGTCCCGCAGCGCGTAATATGAAAAACAAGGTCAGTGCATAGGTTGCCAGTAATTGCCAAGGGCCGTTGTAATCGCCAAGTAGAGTAGGCATCCACACATAAATAGCCACTTCGGTTGCAACATAAAGGGCAATCGCTAATGAAAAACCGAGTGCATAAGGGTTTTTCATCATACTCATGGTGGTTGCAAGAGAAGCCGGTTTGGCGTGTTCTTCAAGCTTTTTAGGTTTAGGGTAATCTGCACGCCAAGCAATTAAGGTTAAAATTAAACATAAAACCCCAGCGATAACGTAAAGGTAGGTCCAGCTTACCTGTTGGGTGATTAAAAAGCTGACAAGGGCAGGGCCTACAATGGCGCCAACACCAAAAAAGCCTTCGACCAAATTCATGGTTTTTGTGTGCTCTAAATTGTTTTTAGAAATATCACCTAACAGCGCCAAAGCACCGGTTTTAAATAACCCAATAGCAAGACCAATACAGCTAAGTAACACTACAAATATGCTAAAACTACTGCTAACGGCGAACAGAAAACAACAAATGGTGAATATGCCGAGCCCCAGCATGATGGTTTGTTTGCGCCCAAAACTGTCGGCCAAAAAACCTAAAAACAGGCCACTAAAAGCAATAAGTGCCATAGGTGCATAATGGAAAGCACTGGCTTGGGTCATGCTTAAATTAAATTCTTCGATAAGCTCAGGAATGATCATACCAACCGCATCAGAGGTCATCGCAAACATAAAAAACATCATGTATGTCAGCCATCTAATGGTTTGCAAAGGATCGTGTGTTCTATTCATTGTTGTATCCCCACCGAAAGGTCTGCGCCTTTACTATGTATATTAGTGTATAAAAACTATAAAAACTGCTTGAATAATTTGCTGTCGTGGTTAAAGATATATCTTAATCGATTAAGTTTCAACTTGGTATTAACAATTATGATCAACAATAAAGTGCAATTAATCACCTACGCAGACCGTATTACTGGTCAAGGTATTGATGAATTAAGTAATTTATTAAATGGCCCACTTAACAATGTGTTTGCAGGTGTACATTTGTTGCCATTTTATAATCCGATTGATGGCAGTGATGCTGGCTTTGATCCTATTGATCATAGTGAAGTAGACTCGCGCCTTGGTAGCTGGGACGATATTAACGTGCTTGGTGCAAACTATGACCTTATGGCTGACTTAATTGTTAACCATGTTTCAGCACAATCTTTCCAATTTAAAGATGTACTCGCTAAAGGCAAGCAATCTGAATTTTGGGATTTATTTTTAACTAAAGACGATGTATTCCCAAATGGCATGTCTGAGGTTGAGCAACAAGCGATTTACCGTCCGCGTCCGGGTAGCTGCTTTACACCTATTGCGTGTGGTGATGGCCAAACCTATGATTTTTGGACCACATTTACCGATAACCAAATTGATATTAATGTGAAATCAACGGCGGGTATCGAGTATTTAAATACGGTGCTTGGCAAGTTTGCTGATAATAATGTCAATATTATTCGTTTAGATGCGGCAGGCTATGCGATTAAAGAAGCTGGCACAAATTGCTTTATGTTGGATGAAACTTTTGAGTATTTAAATAAGCTTTCAGCGCAAGCAAATGAAGCAGGTATGGAAACCATTGCCGAGATCCATAGCCATTTCCAAACTCAGGTTGAAGTCGCAAAGCGTGTAAATATGGTTTATGACTTTGCTTTACCTCCACTTATTTTACACAGCTTGTTTAGCAATGATGCGCAAGCTTTACTGAATTGGCTAACCATTTCGCCGCGAAACTGTTTAACGGTACTTGATACCCATGATGGCATTGGCATCATTGACGCAGGCCCAATGGGTGATAAACCGGGTCTATTAAATGCAGCAGAAATTGATAACTTGGTTGAAACCATTCATGAAAAGAGTGAAGGGCAAAGCCGCCTAGCAACTGGTGCAGCAGCAAGTAATGTCGATTTATATCAAGTTAACTGCACATATTACAATGCATTGGGGGCAGATGACTTTGATTACTTATTAGCGCGTGCAATTCAGTTCTTCGCGCCAGGTATTCCACAAGTTTATTATGGTGGCCTATTCGCTTGTGAAAACGATATGGAATTATTGGCCCGCACCAATGTAGGTCGTGATATCAATCGCCCCTACTTAAATGCGCAAGACATTGATGCTGCGCTTGCTAAACCTGTGGTGAAAGGGCTGATTAAGCTGATTCAATTACGTAATGAGCATCCAGCATTTAACGGTGAGTTTATTGCGAAAGGTGAAGGCAGTGTGTGTCGTTTAAGCTGGCATGATGATACCAGCTCAATCGAGTTAAAAGTTGACTTCGCTAGCCGCGAAGTGATCATTGTCGATCACCGAGACGGCGAACAAAGCATTGTTAATTTGGCTGACTTTTTAGCTTAACTACTTTGACCCAATTGCAGTTGATAGTCGATTTCGGCTGTTTGCTGCTCTTTTGATAGAAACAAGGTCGCAGCAATGCGGCCTTTTTCTTCGCTATTTTGATGGACAGTGGTGAGTTTTGGCACAAATCGTTGGCCTTCATCTATGCCATCAAAACCAACAATTCTGACATCTTCAGGAATTGATAAGCCCATTTTTAATGCTTCGCGCATGGCGGCAAGAGCGATTAAATCACTCATGCACAACAACACATTTGGTCTTGGTGTGCTGCTAAGCGCTTCTTTGGCGGCAATGCTGGCAAAGCGCTCACTGCTTTCTGGAATATTCCATGTTCTATCATCACCGAGGGTGATGCCAGCATCGCTGATTGCTTGGTGATAACCGCGCAGTCGTTGATGAGCAATCGACTGACCGGCTTCAAACTCATGATGTTCGTATACTCGGCATAATACGTCGTTATCGAGTAAGCGCAGGCCTAAAATAGCAACCCGATCATCATTTTTGTGCAGTGCATGTTTGGCAATATCAAAGCTGGCTTGTTGGTTGTTTACGTTTACTGAGGCATCGCGACCGATGTTAAAGTCAACCGTCACCACATGTTTTGCGACCTGTTTTAACTGTTCTACAAGTTGTTTATTACGAGGACGACCATAACAAATAAAGCCATCAACAAAATCGACCACGCTATTAAGGTTATCGTTGTTACCTGAAAATAATAAAAGATTAATGCCATTTTTTTCGAGCACCGCCGATACACCGCGCATAAAGCTGCTAGCAACCGGATCTGATACCATATATTCAACGCTGTCTGGCAATACTAAAGCAACAATATTAAAGGTGCCTCGGCGTAATGATTGCGCCGCCTTGTTTGGGCCAAAATAGCCGAGCTTTTTACAGGCCGCCAAAATTTCTTCGCGGCGTGCTTTCGATAATTGATCAGGACGATTAAAGGCATTTGATACGGTGGCATTTGAAACGCCTAACTCTTTGGCAATACTTTTTAGCGTCCAAGTTTTTGGCTTTGTCATTGTAGGTTCTTAATCGATTTACTTAATGGTAAATTACCATATAAAGAGTCGAAAAAAAGTGTTTTTAGTCATAAAAATAGGCGTACCATAAAAGAATGAGTACGAGTGTGAGAAAAAGGCGAATAGTGAGTGATTTCTAAGTTACCAAAATGGGTTGAGATTGGCGCATTTATTTTGGCGCTGGTGGCTGGGTGTGTGAATGCGGTTGGTTTACTTAGCTTTGAACATCAAGCGGTATCGCATTTATCAGGAACTGCAACCTTGCTTGGCGCAGATCTCATGCATGGCAATAGCCTTGATGCTTTACATTTATTAGGTGTATTACTGTCATTTTTAGTTGGGTCTGGTATTGCTGGGTTCTTGCTGCATAGTTCAGCACTTAAACTAGGTCGTCATTACGACACGGCATTATTGATTGAAGCAGGGCTTTTACTGGGCGCACTTTGGTTATTGTTTAATGGCTCGGGTTACGGGCACTTTTTAGCCTCTGCGGCATGTGGTTTACAAAACGCCTTAGCAACAACTTACAGTGGTGCAATTGTTCGTACCACTCATGTAACGGGGATCTTCACTGATTTAGGTATTATGTTTGGTCGCGTTTTACGTGGCGAGGCACTTGATAAACGTAAGGCTAAACTGTTTGGCCTAATCATTTTAGGGTTTATTTTTGGCGGCTTAGCAGGGGCATGGTTATTTGCAAAAATGAGCTTTGCGGCGCTTTATGTGCCAAGTGCTATTTGTATCTTACTTGCCTTGACCTATCGTGTTTATTCTCATCGCAATCCAGAACTTAATGGTTAGCGATACTTTTAGGTGTTGCGCCAAAGGCTTGTTTAAACACTCGGCTAAAATGGCTTGGGTTATTAAAGCCTAATTGGTAACAAACTTGGCTAATCGCCTCACCTTTTTCGAGTAGTTTATACGCTTTTTGCAAGCGTAATTGTTGTTGCCAAAGAGCGGGCGTAACACCAAAGGCTAACTTAAATTGCTGATAAAATTTACTGCGGCTCATACAGGCTATCTTACATAACACATCGATATCAATATTCTCAGCAAGATGCTGTTCTATATAACTTACTACATGGCTTAATGGGGTTGCGAGCTTGCCTTGCTTACAACTTGCTATCATTAAGTCTCGGCTTTGCTGCTGTAACAGACGGGTTATGAGTTCATTGAGCGATAAATCAATTAAATAATCGCGGTGTTGCTCATTTTCACTAAATAGGGTGATCATGCGCTCAAGCAGTTGTTGAGTTTGCGGATTATGCTGGGCGTGCACTAACTTGGCTTGATATTGAAAAAAGTCATCCTGGGTAATTTGTTGGTTAAAATTAAGAGCATCAACTACTTGGCTTATTTTATCGGTACTGATTTCAATCGCTAAACAGGTTGTTGGCTGATTGAGAGATGCATTGGGAAAGTCGATTAGCACCCCTTGCTCTGGGGCAAGTACAAATGATTGGTTTGGTAAAAACTCTTCATGATAATCACTGTCGGCAACATGCATGATTTTTTTACCGCTGATCATGCCACAAAATAATAATTCAGTGGAATGTAAGGCCACTTTTTGGGCATCTAAATAGGTGTCGTAAATACTTAATTCGGCATGTTCGCCCGCAAAACTGACTTTATTTTCAATAAGCACATCAATACGTTGTCGTTTTTTATCTAAACTTCTGTTACTAACTGATGTGTTCATTGTTGCCTCGCTGTCGTCCTAAATTCTGGACAAATAGTCAAAAAGTCTGGACTAGGAATCAAGTGTGTTTTCAGTAACTGAGCTAACTTCAATTGTTAGCGGTTCATTAAACAATAACCTACCGCATAATTTAGTCAATGCTAAATAAAACACAACAATTTGAAGAGAGAACACATTATGATTTATGCAAATCCAGGTAGTGAAGGCGCAAAAGTTAACTTTAAAGCGCAGTATGAGAATTATATTGGTGGCCAATGGGTTGCCCCTGTAAAAGGAGAATACTTTGAAAACATTAGCCCAGTAAACGGTAAAGTGTTTTGTAAAGTACCTCGTTCATCAAAAGAAGATATCGAACTGGCACTTGATAAAGCCCACGATGCAAAAGCGGCATGGGGAACAACGTCAGTCACCGAGCGTAGCAATATCTTATTAAAAATTGCCGATCGTATTGAACAAAACCTAGAAATGCTGGCAGTGGCCGAAACCTGGGATAACGGTAAAGCAATTCGTGAAACACTTGCAGCAGACGTGCCATTAGCGGCTGATCATTTTCGCTATTTTGCAGGCTGTGTGCGCGCGCAAGAAGGCTCAATCGGTGAGATAGACGAAACCACGGTGGCCTATCATTTTCATGAGCCACTAGGTGTAGTAGGGCAAATTATTCCTTGGAACTTTCCATTGTTGATGGCTGCGTGGAAACTTGCACCAGCCCTTGCTGCGGGTAACTGTATTGTTTTAAAACCAGCTGAACAAACGCCTACGTCTATATTAGTGCTGCTTGAAGTGATTGGTGACTTATTGCCTGCAGGTGTTCTAAATGTGGTAAACGGCTATGGTAAAGAAGCGGGCGAAGCGCTGGCAACCAGTACTCGAATTGCGAAGATTGCCTTTACAGGTTCAACGCCAGTGGGTTCACATATCTTAAAATGTGCTGCTGATAATATTATTCCTTCGACGGTCGAGCTAGGTGGTAAATCGCCAAATATCTTCTTCAACGATGTAATGGAAAAAGACGATGAATTTTTGAGTAAAGCGATTGAAGGAGCCGTACTTGCGTACTTCAACCAAGGTGAAGTGTGTACATGTCCATCGCGTTTATTTATTCAAGAAGATATTTACGAGCAATTTATTGAGCGTGTTCTTGCCCGAACTCTACAAATTAAACGGGGTAACCCACTTGATACTGAAACCATGGTGGGTGCTCAAGCATCACAAGCTCAGTTTGATAAGATCCTAAGCTACATCGAAATTGGTAAACAAGAAGGGGCCGAAGTGCTTGCGGGCGGCGAAGTCGAACAACTGTCTGATGAGTTTAACGGCGGTTACTACATTCAACCAACACTGTTAAAAGGCACTAACGACATGCGTGTGTTCCAAGAAGAGATTTTTGGGCCGGTAATTTCAATGTCGACTTTTAAAGATGAAGACGAAGCGTTAGCCCTTGCTAATAGCTCAGAGTTTGGTTTAGGTGCTGGTGTGTGGAGTCGAAACATGAACCGTGCTTATCACTTTGGTCGTAAGATTGAAGCGGGCCGTGTTTGGACTAACTGCTATCATATGTACCCTGCGCATGCTGCGTTTGGCGGTTATAAAAAGTCAGGCATAGGCCGCGAAACACATAAACTCGCCCTTGATCATTACCAACAAACTAAAAACCTATTAGTAAGTTACAGTGAGAATCCACTGGGCTTCTTTTAAAAGCAATTTCTTATTGTTGTCGAAACTACCCAAACGCCACATCTAGTGGCGTTTTTATTTTGCGTATATGTATTTCCAAGCTTGCTTTTCTGTTATTAATTAACCAATTAATGTTGAGTAAGGAATTTTCAATCATGATCAGAGATGTAAGGATTGAAGATAGTGATGCCATTGCTGCAATTTACAATCACTATGTTGTTAATAGTACGGTGACATTTGAAGTTGAGGCAATCACAGGTACTGAAATAGCCAAGCGGATACAGGCTAATCTTGACTCTGACTTACCTTGGTTGATTGCTGAAGCTGAAGGTAATGTCATTGGATATTGTTATGCAACACCTTGGAAAGCACGAAAAGCTTACCAACACTCAGTGGAAATCTCGGTTTATTTAGATGCTGATAGTCATACAAAGGGGATTGGCACCCAACTTTACGCCGCTCTATTTACTCAGTTAAAAACGCAAAATGTACATGCTGTTATGGCAGGCATTGCATTACCTAATGAAGCAAGTATCGCCTTGCATGAGAAGCATAATATGCAAAAAGTCGCGCATTTTAAGCAAGTTGGTAAAAAGTTCGGGCAGTGGATTGATGTAGCGTATTGGCAAGTCATTTTATAACGGGCATAAAAAAGCCCGGCGAACACACAAGCCAGGCTTTTCGACAACAATTTGGTTGAGTCACCGCAAGTGCAGTGACTCGGAATAAAAAAGCTTAGAGAACACACAAACTAAGCTTTTGACAACAATGTGGTTGAGTTACCGCGTGTGCAGTAACTCGGAATAA
>NZ_LKDX01000022.1:0-77198 GCF_001401795.1 Pseudoalteromonas sp. P1-26
AAGATAACCGTCAATTTCCCTTGGTAATTAGCGATTACGACAGAATCGCGTGGTAATTAAAGTACGACAAAATCGCTTGGTGTTAACACAGGTTTGGTTAAGTGATTCAATTGAATCTGACAGTTTTTCATATGCTAAAAAGCAGGGAACTATAACTCGTTACTGCCTCTAGATGAGCTAACGTAATTACTCTATAGGTCTGCTTTGAGTGATCCGATACAGTGCTATGCATTTAATGCTATTGGCTAAACTCCATAAATCTGACATACCACATAACTTTTATGTTATTACCAAAACGAGGAACTGTGTAAATATATAGTTTTCTTGTTGTGCTTCCATATTCAAGAAAATAAGCGACGAGCGCAATTTATCTTTCTAAATCTCTCTAGTATTAATAAAAAATTATAGTTGGTAATACATACGTTATTTGTTAAGAATAGATTTATTAATACATGAGCGTGACATCTGCAGAAAGATGCGCGAAGCGCGCAATATAAAATTGTTATACGTCGAACAGGCATCACAGATGATTTTTAATAAATTCATTAGAGTATTCAAAGAAACGAAAGGGATGCCAAAGTTATTCCAGTTTCAGCATATGCTTAACTCAATTACATATTCACTTATGGTATTTTTTGCTTTCTGGCCTTGGCCAAACGGAGAGTATTCGTTGAATGGGCGCAGCCTTACTTACCAAGAATTTTGGTTAACAGGCATGGCACCTAGTTTCCTATTATTTTGCATACTAATCATTGCAATTTGCTTCGCTTCAGTGAATAAACACTGGGCTGGCCGTGTAGGTACTTTTTTATACTGGGCATCTATTATTGCCTTCATGTCTTTCTATTCTTTAACTGGGGTAGTAATAGGTGGGGCATTAATTGCTTTTTGGGCGTACTATGTGTTTTATAGCACCGGGATGAGGCAGTTTTTTGCTCAGTCAAAAGTATAACAAACAAATTATGGCACTAGCTACCGCTCGTTGGGACGCAAAACCTTGGCGTGCGCTCTCGTGACTAATTTTAACCAAACATAGTAGCACATAGTTTTTCGTTATCTACTTAGAGAGAGCCTGAGTTAAATGGATGCATTGAGCAAGCTTCAAGAAAAAAATAAAATCCACTCTAAGCATCAGCGTAATGGTAGCTGGAGCGCAGTTTGGGTGTTTTTACTAATGAGCCCATTATTGTCTAGCTATGGGAGCGAATTTTACTTTTCTGTGATAAAAAACATTCAAATTGAGGCTCCGCACCCATTTATAGTCTTATTTGGCTCGTTATGTTTTGGTTTACCTTTATTAGCTATCGGTGACTGCATTCTTTTCAAGCGCGTTAATAAATTACTTCTTTTAATTATCGCAGAAACTTGGTTCATCTGGTTTTGGGTTGTTAATCCATTATCTTGGTTGGCTTTTTTACCATTAATTCCTGCATTTGTTATATTGCAAATACAACTCCCTCAAATAAGAACAGGTAAGTAAAGGGTATATAACAAGACAGTAAAGTGCGTAAATTAACAGTTTGCTGTTTTCATTGTGTTCAACAGTGTCAGCGAACTATAAATTTATTAATTAGGAGAGAGTTATCCATGGAAGCACTAGAAAGAATCACTGAAAGAGTATGTCGCAACGGTCATCCAGATGACCCGGAGACACCAAGACCATTACTTTCAATTGATGAGTTTTTCGAGGGAAACGATGTAGTAGGAAGCATAGGATGCAATTTAATTGATATTCCGCATCCCAATGAATTTTTCAAAGTATTAAAGGCTATTATCAACCGACCTGATGTAAAGGATATTAGAATCCAAGTGTCTGCTTTTGATGATCCAGATTGGCCATTTTCGGATACAGTGTACATAATGACCTCTGCTTCTGAATCTGAGATAGGTTCATGTTTCCCTGAACACTTAAAACCCGACGAAATTTGGGAGGGCTTTGTTAATCAAGATTACGAGGCTTATGAAATACCCGCTGAAACCCGACCAGTAGCAGTTTGGTGGGATTAATAAGCAATTTATCAAACGTTGATTATGTGCTTAATTATTAGAGCGTAAGATCCCGTTGTATTACTTACAACCTAAATGGGTCGTTAACTGTCAAAAGGATGTTCAAAATTAAAAAGTTAATATTGATTTGTCTTATCTATGCTTTATCGGGGTGTGCTTCTTCTGATGTGGAACCTGTTCCAAAAGGCTGGGTTTTGCTTTCGTTCGATATTGATAGCAATGGAAGCCCAATTAATATCAAAGTTCTTGAGTCAAATCCGTCTATCGTTTTTGATAAAGAAGCTGTTATTGCCTTGGAGAAATGGAAATTCAAACCTAAAGTTGTAAATGGTGTTCCAGTTGCTCAAAAGGAAATGCAAGTCAGATTGGATTTTGAGTTGAATGACGAAAATTAATAATCCAATAAAAGCTCATATTACTCATTCTTTGTTTTAAACAATCACAATAGGCTAAAGCGGGTGCTAATCTTGAAATTGAAAAGGAATTTCTTTTTAAATTCGACAATACTCGTTTCAAGCATATAAATGCTTCACCAGTTAGAAACTATCTAACCTGTCGGGTTAATTTATAAATGAGACTATACATACTCAAATTTATAAAACTTGAATGCTTACCAACCATCCAAATATGTACCTAGTTCTTTACCATTTTCAATATCCTCTTTAGCTAAATAGCTGATACGACTTTGTTCATTTCGCATACTAAATCGATGAAATGAAATACATAAAAGCAAATACATCAACCAGAAAAATAACAGAAACCCTGTGAATAATAAGGCTTTTTCAATGAGATCAAGTCCATCCCTAAAAAACACTATTGGAATACCGATTAATGCAACTAGCCAAGAGATATAAAAGAACGATGCTTTTGCTGCAGTCTTTATAATTGTCGAATTGTAGTATTTCAATGGCAGACCTTTTGATATTTCATAACATGTATAGCTAAAGTTTGGCTGTTATCCTATCAACTCTCATCGAAGTTACAGTACAGACTGTAATAGCCTATCTAACTCTTGCAGTATTCCGCTAGTAGTGCATTAACGTAATCTGCACCAAGCTCTTTTGCTTTTTCCAATTCTGACAAGCGGCTTTTAAATCGCCTAAAGCTTTGAAAGAGTTTGCCATATTAGCGTAAGCGCGCTGCAATGTAATTTCATCCTTCGGGATAATTTCAATTACAGAACCATAATCAGCAATTGCCCCCAGATGATCGCCGTTGTCATCTTTTAATGCTCCTCTATTTAATAATGCGCTAGAAAAGCTTGGTGCAATCTCTATCGCTTTATCATAATCAATCATTGCAGCATTAGAAGCATATAATTCATTCTTTGCTATCGCTCTCGAATAAAGAGCGTCTACGTCTTTGCTATTCACTTTAAGTGTATTTGTCCATTGCGCAATGGCAGCAGAAAGATTGCCTTGATTATAGTAATCAAAACCTTTGTTAAAAAATTCGTCTGCTGTTGTTGCCTCAAATGGCGGAAAAAATTGATTGTTTTTATCGAATGGCGCTCCAAACCCATCAAATTTTGCATCAAACTCGTATCCTCTTTTGTACATATCTAATGTCCAATACACCAAGTTATCTGCAGTTACAGGAAAGGGACTCGTTTTTCCTGATAAATGCCATACACCACTTTCGGTATTAACTGGCTCTAAAACTTTATATCCGTAACTATTTTTCAGAAGTTCAGCCAAATTATTTAATTTGGCTTTACTATCAGAAAGAAAATGAAAATCGAAAGCGAGCATTGAATACGTTGTTAAGCCATTCGACTCCATGCTGAAATAAACAGAATCTGCACTATTAATTTCATCGTTATAATTTTTAGAGAGCTCCGCCCATGTGAAGTATGTGTTTTCCATTGTGATTCCTTTAAATGAAACTAGCGTTGTAACTAGAAAAATTGTCTTAAAATTCACAAAATCCCTGCAAAATTATCTGTCATTTAAAATCTATCATCTTATGTTTAATATCAAAAATCCAAACAAAAAAGCGCGACCCAACTAAGCCGCGCTTTTTGCTATCAATTCACAATTAAAGTGTGTAGCTAAAGGTTAATTTAGCATTACGCTCTTCTCCTGGCATACCGCCTAAGAACATTGCTTTTGAGTAATAGGTTTTGTTAAACAAGTTATTTAAGTTTAACTGTAGTTTCCAATCATCTGTTTGGTATTGAATTGCGGCGTCGTATACCGTGTAGCTTGGTACGTAGCCATCTGGAATACCAAACGAGGTTGAGTTTGTGCTGCGGTCATCAACATACTGTACGCCTGCGCTAATTGTCAGTGGCTCGGCTAAATTAAACCATCTAGCGTCATAGCTTAACCAGCTGCTTGCTGTTACATAAGGCACACCTTTTTGGCGAGTATCGAAAGATGATGAGTTAGGGTTTTTCTTATCGCGGGCGTCTTGATAAACCGCGTTTACGTTAAGTTTCCACTGCTCGTTTAAATCGGCATTTAAATCAAGTTCAACACCTTTGGTTTGCTCTTCACCATCGTAAAAGCTTTTTGGTACTGAGGCATCAGATACACCGGCTTCGTAATCTGGGTTGGCATACTCAAGGTTTGTACGAGCACTATCAAATACCACAAGTGATGCTAGTAGTTGATCGTCAAACGCTTTTACACGCATACCAATGTCGTTACTGACTGACTCGGCGTCATCGCGGTCTGCTTCGTTACCCGACACGCTACCAAGTACGCTGTAGGCAGTTCGACCTTTAGAGTGGTTTACAAAGAACGAAATATCATCGCTCAGTTTGTAGGTTGCACCTAGGTTGTAGGTCATACCGCTGTCTGATGTATCTGCTTCTGGTGTTGGCTCGGCGGCACTAGCACGGTAGCGCGCATCAACACCAAAGTGTTCGTAGCTTTGTTTAATACGGTTAAAGGCAACGCCTACACGGGTTGTGAAAGTGTCGTGAATATAGGCAACATGTTGAATACCTACACCCCAAGCTTGAACTTTTTTGTTGTAATCGCTGGTTTTTAGCGGGTCGTAATCAAAAAAGCTACCTTCGCCCCAGTTCGGGTTACGAATATCAAAAATGTAAGGTAATTGACCTTGGTAAATAACCTCTCCATCTTTGTTTTTAATGACCTTGTCGGCATCGTAAATTGAGTATTGTTTAAAACGAATATCGCGGTCTTCGTAGTTGGCGTTTACTAGTAGTTCGTTATCAATTCCGGCAAAGCTAAAGTCATAACGCAAGTCAGCAAAGTATTGCCATGATTTTTCGTCAGCTTCTACTTGGCGGTACTCTTGGCGACGAGCAGCAAATGGGTAAAGTACGTCATCAACCACTAAAGGAGCGCGTGGATCAGCATTGATCACGCCTCTGCGGTTCCAATAAACATAGTTATAAGCACCCGTTTGGCGGGCAAAGCTTGATTCGTAATTACGGTATTGTAGTTGCTGATTTAAAAATAAATTATCAGTAATGAAGTAGTTATGGGTTAACTTAAAGCGTAGTTCTTCGCCTTCGTTATCATTCGCCATTGGCGAGATAATACCGTTATGACCAAAAGTGTAAGGTGTTAAGCCATCATTTGCTGCCAGTGAATCTGCTAATTGCTGGCGTTGCTGTTCAGTTAGTTGCAGCCCTTGTGCCGTTGCATCGTTAATTAAATCGGCAGCGGTTACTTCACCTGCGATTTTGCCATTCACTGAGTCGCTGTTAAAAATACGAATAGGGTGGCCAATTGAATCAACGGCAATGGCATCTTTGATATAAGCGGCAGAAATCATGATGTCTTGTTTGTCGCTTAATACGTATTTTAACGCGCCATAAATTTCATCCCGGTCGTCTTTTAAGTCGCGGTAGCCATCGCTGCGAGCTGTTTTTGCATTAACGCGATAAGCAAGGTTGTCGGTTAATGCCGATGTGCTATCAAAGCCTAATGAGTAGCTATCCCATTGACCAAGCTCGGCATTAACTGTGTGTTTTTCAGTAAATTGTGGTTTCTTTTCAATAAGGTTGATAACACCGCCTGCGCTACCCATACCATATAAGCCCGTTGCAGGGCCTTTAAGTACTTCAACAGATTCAACATTGGTCATTGAGCGTGTTGGGTTAAAGGTGTTGCCTAGGCCTGCACCGCCGTACATGCCATCGTATGTATAGTTAGCACCTAAACCGCGGATCACTAAGTTATCGCCAATACCGTAGTTGTTACCGGCTTGGGTTACACCACTGATGTTACGCACTAAGTCTTGTAAGTTTGTTGCGCCTTGCGAGTTGATAAGCTCTTGATCAACAACTACAACCGGGGCTGGCGTTTCCATTAGGGTCATATTTGATTTAGTGGCAAGGCCAGATTCAAGTACTACTCGGTTTTGTTTGTCGTATACGGTAATACGTTCAACTGAGTCAAAATCGTTGGCGGTTGCATTGAATGCGCTTAAGCAGGCTAGAGCTAAAATTGAGTATTTATGTGTCGTCATTATAGGTAATTTGTCGAAGTTTTTCGGCAATGATAATGCGAGCTATTTTCATTTCAAGTTTTATTTATCTGTTCTGGGTAATTTCTTTATTTAGATACAAGTTGCTAACAACTGGTTTTATGGTTGGCAATCTTGTTTACGATATCGATACAAAGGAAGGTTGCTGACTTCACTCATGCAAAGCCAACATAATAGCTTATTTAAAAACTTTACCGTCTTTCATAACAAATTGTACATCTTCTAGTACTGCAATGTTTTCAAGCGGGTTGCCTTTAACGGCAATAATATCGGCTAAGAAACCGCTTTTGATTTGGCCAAGTTGATCATCAGCTTTAAGTAGTTTGGCACTATTGATGGTGGCAGACTGCAATGCTTGCAGCGGTGTCATACCAAACTCAACCATACGCGAAAACTGCTTCGCGTTATCGCCATGAGGGTAAATCGCTGCATCGGTACCAAATACCATGTTAACGCCTGCTTTTACTGCACGGCTAAAGCTATCGCGTTGCTTTTTAGACACTTGGCGCTCTTTATTGAGGTTTTCTTCTGCAACTCCGTTTTGTTCGCCAAAGGCAAGGGTGTACTCAGTATTGTAAATATCCATTGAGAACCAAGTACCGTGTTTTTTCGCAAGTTTAATGGCTTCATCATCGACAAAGCTAACGTGCTCAACACTGTCTACACCAGCAATAATGGCTGCTTTAATACCACTGGTACCGTGCGCATGGGCTGCAACGGTGAGGCCACGTAAATGAGCTTCGTCAACAATGGCGTTCATTTCGTCTTGGCTATATTGTTGAATACCGACTTTTGTGCCTTTTGAGAATACCCCGCCTGTTGCACAAAACTTAATGGCATTGGCACCGTACTTAATGTTTTCACGTACTTTAGCGCGCACGGCCCATGGGCCATCAGCAACGCCTTCGGCGGTGTATTTCATTTCTGGTGGTAAACGGTTGTTATCGCAGTGACCGCCAGTAACACCTAATGACGGGCCTGCAGCCCAAATACGTGGGCCAACAATGTCGCCTGCGTTAATGCCATCTCGTACTGCAATCACGCTGTAGCCTTCTGCGCCTAAGTTACGCAGCGTTGTAAAACCCGCATACAGTGTTTTTTCGGCAAAATGCGCCGCTTTAATTGCTTTGCGCGGAATCGATTGACCAATTCGCTCACTGCGCGGCACGGTAGGGTCGCTCGTTAAATGCACATGCATATCCATTAAACCTGGCACCAGAGTCAGTTCTAGTAATTGAATGTGCTTATCGCCATCTTTTAAGCTAGGCTGTTTATTACTTTGTACAGCTGTAATTTGACCGTTATCTATACTAATAAGTGGTAATTTAATCAGTTTACCTGAATTTACATCTACCATGGCTTTTGCCGATAAGTAGGTTGTTGCGTAGGTATTTAAAGAGGTTAGGCAAGCAAGGCCTAAGCTAATAGCAAGAGCTGTCTTTTTCATTTTTATTCAAAATTGGTAAGTCGAGCCGCCACTCTAGCAATCAGCTTACAAAGTGTAAATAAACTGCGATAAGTTGCAGCGATACTTGCTAAATAGGGAACTAAACCCTCATAATTTACGCGTACTTAATATAAGGGCAGGGAAAGAATGAAAAACGTAAAACTAGCACTACTTAGTTCAGCGGTGATGTTTGCATTACTTGGTTGTAATGAATCAACGCCAAGCAACGAAAAACCAACTCAAGAAGTAAGCAAACAAGCACCAAGCGCAACGTCAGCCACAGAGCAACTTGATACATTACTAGCAGACTACTTTGAAGTAGGCTTAAAGTTTAATCCAATTGGTGGTACTTACATTGGCCGTAGCGAATATAACGACCAATTTATTGCACCTATTAGTAAAGCAAACCGCGATGAGCAGCTTAACTTTGTTAAAGAATACAAAAACAAACTAGCAAATATCGACAAGGCGCAATTAAAAGGTCAATCATTATTGAGCTACGAAATTCTAGCCCGCGATTTAGACCTTGCGATTGAAGGCGCTCAGTTTCCAAGTTACTTAATGCCAATTAACCAAATGGGCGGGGCGCACAATACCTTTGCTGCGTTAGGTTCTGGGCAAAGTGCACAGCCTTTTAACACGGTTGAAGATTATCAAGCATTTGAAAAACGTGCTGATGGTTTCATCGCGTGGTTAGACAGTGTTGAGCAATCAATGCGCCAAGGCATGAAAGACAAAGTGGTTCTTCCTAAGCCGCTTGCTGAAAAATTATTACCGCAATTTCAAACTCATATCGTAGAAAAACCAGAAGAGTCATTATTCTGGGGGCCAATTGCTCAGTTACCTGAGTCTTTCAGCGACAAGCAAAAAGCACAGCTAACAAGCGCGTACACGGCGATGATCAGCGAGCGTTTAGTGCCTGCGTATCAAAAAATGGCTGACTTTTTAGCGAATGAATACATTCCAAATGCCCGTGAAAGCATTGGTTACAGCGACCTGCCAAATGGTAAAGCATGGTATGAGTATCAAATTAAACAGCATACTACGCTGAGCCTAAACGCCGATGAAATTCATGACATTGGCTTAAGCGAAGTATCGCGCATTTTATCTGAGATGAAAAAAGTCAAAGAGACAGTCGGTTTTGAAGGCGATTTAAAAGCGTTTTTTGAACACCTAAGAACCTCAGATGAGTTTTACTACGATACGCCTGAAGAGCTAATTGCTGCGTACGAAGCAGTAAAAGAAAAGATTGATGCTAAGCTGCCGCAAATGTTCGATATTGCGCCAAAAGCGCCATACGTTGTAAAAGCAGTTGAAGATTTCCGCGCTGAATCTGCTGCGGGTGCATCTTACCAATCGCCAGCGCCAGATGGCTCACGCCCAGGTATTTTCTATATCAATACCTTTAATCTAAAAGCGCAGCCTAAGTTTTTACTTGAAACCTTGTCTATTCACGAAGCCGCGCCGGGTCATCACTTTCAAATTGCCTTGCAGCAAGAAATTGAAGGATTACCGCTGTTCCGTAAATTCGGTGGCTACACGGTATTTGCAGAAGGTTGGG
The DNA here is from genome assembly GCF_001401795.1 of Pseudoalteromonas sp. P1-26. Lineage (NCBI taxonomy): Bacteria > Pseudomonadati > Pseudomonadota > Gammaproteobacteria > Alteromonadales > Pseudoalteromonadaceae > Pseudoalteromonas > Pseudoalteromonas sp. P1-26. Next base: position 9,483 of record NZ_LKDX01000022.1, read on the forward strand.
CATTGTATGCAGAAAGCTTAGGTAAAGAGCTTGGCTTATTTACCGACCCTTACATGTGGTACGGCCGTTTATCAGATGAGCAATTACGTGCAATGCGCTTAGTGCTTGATACTGGTTTCCACGCAAAAGGTTGGACACGTCAACAAGGTATTGATTACATGTTGGCTAACTCATCAATGGCCGAAAGCGACATTATTGCCGAAGTTGAGCGTTACATTGCATGGCCGGGCCAAGCGCTGTCGTACAAGTTAGGTCAGTTCAAAATTCAAGAACTACGTGACTTCGCGAGCAAAGAGCTAGGCGATAAGTTCGACATTAAAGCCTTCCATACGCAAGTTCTGATTGATGGCGCATTACCTATGCCAATTCTTGAAGAGAAAATTAAGCGTTGGGTTAACGAGCAAAAATAGCACCTTTGCGCGCATGCTGGCTTTACGCTAGAATGCGCGCTGTTTAGGGGCTTTGAGTAATACCATGTTAGAAGATCAATTTTGGCTTAAGCGCTCGCTTGAGCAAATGTCACAACCCGAATGGGAAGCCATTTGTGACGGCTGTGGTAAATGTTGTTTAAACACATTTATCGACAGTGAAGACGAAGATGAATTTACCGCAACGGATCAACTTCGCGAGGGTGAAGAACTGATCTTCACTAATATTGTTTGCCAATACCTAGACAACGACACCTGTGGGTGCAGCGAATATGCGAACCGCCAAACCTTGGTGCCTTCATGTGTAAAGCTCACTAAAGAAAACCTCAAAGATATCTTTTTTATGCCGCAAAGCTGTAGCTACCGCCGCCTTTACGAAGGCCGTGGCCTTGCGTCTTGGCACCCGCTACTGAACGGTGGCAGTAAAGATATGATGCATGAGCTGGGTATTTCTGTGCGTGACAAAACAGTGAAAGACTGTGATGTAGACCTTGATGACTTTGATCTGTACGTGGCCGAATGGCCAACCAGAGACATTGATTAATGAGCACACTTAAAGCAAGCATTGGCTTGTTAAACCCAAAAAGCCCAACGAATGTGGGTGGGGTATTACGTGCCGCGGGTTGTTACAATGCTAAGCAGGTGTTTTTTACTGGTAGCCGCTATTTACGTGCTAATAAGTATCACACCGATACCAAAAATGTGCTTGAACATATTCCGCTCACGCAAGTTGAAAGCCTAGAGCAAGCAAAGCCTGAGGGTGCCACAACGGTGGTGATTGAGCTTGTTGAAGGTGCAACGCCGCTGCCTGAATTTAAGCACCCTGAAAACGCATTTTATGTGTTTGGCCCTGAAGATGGCTCGGTCAGTAAAGACGTGCTGAAATGGTGTGATGAAGTAGTGTATGTGCCAACCATAGGCTGTATGAACCTAGCCGCAACCTGCAATGTGGTGCTATACGACCGACTTGCCAAACTCGGTGGTATTGAGAGTTCAAACGACACCATTTGTAATAGCCGTGACACCAACAACTCACTAAAATGGCAACAAAAAAAGAGCGCTAAATAGCGCTCTTTTTAGATTCAAATTCAAAAGCTACTTTTTAGTAATTTGTATGTTACTTTCAAGGCCAATGCCGTTGTCGGTAATGTCTGTGGCAAAATAAACACCGACAGGCTGGTCGCGAAGGGAATCAAGCTCAGCCATTTCTTCATCACTTAATTGACCCGTTGATGCAATCGTATCAAGTAAAGGTAATAAGATTTTTTGTACGTCGAATGCCATGTTCACAAAGCCATTTTTAGTAACACTTTGCGACTCTAAGGTTTCGGCGATTTGTGCAGATTTATCACCCGTAAAAATCACAATATGATTGCCTTTCAGCGCCATTTTAATATCAAAGTTAAGTGGCACAGGCGATGGAATGTATTCATTGATCAACACTGCATCACCATTAGCTGGTAGCTTTATATTAGCAAGTGGCGGTACAAAACCTTGCGCAATTGAATACAAGCCATGGGCATCGGTCGCCGATAGAGTAACAATGGCATCAAGCTTATCAATTTGTGGGCCGTTGTAGTCATCAATGGTCAATGCAGCATCTTGAACGCTTACACTCATGCCTTGTACGCCATTTGCAAAACCCGACACCATAGCAAGACCAGCGGTGCTCACTTCTTGCATTTCATTTTGTAATGCGACAATTGGGCCACAGTTAAACTCAGCTGATTTAATTGCACCCGTTAATGTGTTGGCAAGCGGGAGGACTTTTGCTACATCAATACCATAAGCAACACTCATCATTTGCCCGTCAAGCCCAGTGGTATGTTTTGGTACAAAGCCACGTACGGCTTGAAGAGTATTAAGTAAGTCTTGATCTGTGCTTTGCAGTACTGCTTTTACGTCAAAGTCAGCGTAGTCGGCTGTAATACGTGTTTTTGTTGTGCCTGATACAGTCGCAGGCCATTTAGCGGCAATGGCAGCAATATCATCTTGGCACTCAGGAGTTGAAATCATTGCTAACGCATTTGCTTGCTGGGCTTTATCAAGTAGCTCTTTGAGCATCTGGTGTAAGCGAGAGTCTTCTTTGCCTGTTACAGCATTGGCGATACGTTGATGATCAACAAAGCCAACCGAGTTGCCATCAAGTGAGAAAGTTTTAATAAGCTCAGGCAGTTTTTTAGTCTCAGCCAGTGATTGAGCCGGTTTTTCTACGCCAAGGGCAATACGTAAATCTTGTTCATTAGAAAGCGCAGTGGTCAGCGTTAAGGTAGCCCAATTGTTGTGAGTTGATGCAATTAGGTTGAAGTTATCTAAGCCTTCAAGCTCAATGGCAAAGCGTGTGTAGCTTACGCCTTCAAGGCTTTCAGTTGTATACGCAATACCGGCTTCATCAGCAGATTGTTTAATGCTATTGATAATGCTGCTTTGATCAGCGACCTGAAAGCGCACAATCGGCATTAAACCTTGTGCGTACATCATGCCTTTGTAGTCATCACCAAAGCCCCAAATCGATTTGAAGGCATCGTAAGAGCTCAGTGATTGTTGGTATTTTTCCATCAGTGATGCAAGGAATAGGGCATTCTTATCATCAACAGTTTTAAGCTCAGCAATGATGGGCGTTAAATCGCTAGTACCTTTCATTGCATCTGGCATAAGCGCAAAATACTTGCTATACGGAAAGGGTTTAAGTTGACCATAAAAAACTGCCGTATCGGCAGGTACGTAGGCTAGCTCTGGTAAATCTACATCAACACTGGCTTTATTTTGTGAGTACAACAACGCACCTGCAACAATGGCAATCGCGCCCCCAGCAAGAAGCTTATTATTCATAGGATGAATTCCTTTTTCTTTAATTAGTTAAAAAACATACCATGAAATTTAAGCACTCTCCACTAGAGTGCTTAATAGATTTGTAAGCAATTATGAGCTGTTATAAAAGATCTTCGGCGCTAGGTAATGATGCAAATGCACCATAACGGCTTACAGCAAAAGCGCCGGCCTTCGCTGCGTAAGCAATGGTTTGTTCGATATTATCTGGAGTTTGACAAAACGCTTTAAAGCTTTGTTTGTTTTCACAGTGCTGACCAATCTTTGACAGCATGCCGCCAATGAACGCATCGCCTGCGGCTGTGGTATCAACCACTTTTGTAGCTGGTGGGCTAACTTGGCCTTTAAAGTCTGCGTGGTAAAAGCTGATTGCTTCGCCGCCATTAGTAACTAGCAAACAGGTTACACCCGCCTTTAAAATGGCATCAATAGTATGCTCAAGTGGCATTTCTTGATGGCTTTTTTGATTTAAAAACTCAAGCTCTTCAAATGACAGTTTCACGATATCTGAAAGTGATATAACGTGCCACATTCTATCAAGCGTATGGCGCATACTTGGCCAAAGGTTTTCGCGCAGATTCATATCAAAGCTACAAATTGCACCGGCTTTTTTCGCCTGAGTTAAACCATAAATTGTGGTTTGATAGATGTTGTGCTCAGTTAAACTGTTGCTGCATACATGCATGATGGCGTGATTTGCAAACATTGCATGGTCAAAGTCGTCCACTCGATACAGTAAATCTGCGGCTGGTGGGCGATAAAAGCTAAATGAGCGTTCGCCACTGTCATCAAGTGATACAAACGCCAATGCTGTTTTAGCCGCATCGGTGAATGTACAGTACTGGGTGTTTACTGCATGCTGGTCAAGCTCTTGTTTAATAAAGTGACCGAACATATCATCGCCTAACATACCGCAAAAACTGGTGTTTAGGCCTAGTTTTGCTGCTGCAACAGCGACATTAGCTGGTGCGCCACCTGCGTATTTGGTAAATGATTCTGGTTGTTTACCATCAGATAAAAAGTCGATTAATGCTTCGCCAAAACACACTAAACTCATTATGCATTCCTCAAGGTTAAGGTTCTTAATACTTCGTAGCAGGCACCCATAGTATGGTAGTCGGTTTTGCCTGCTGGCGATTTTTCGTCACTGTATGGTTGGTTTTGTGCTGATAAAATGCGATACCACGCACCATATTGGTGATCTACCATATGTTGCCAACTGTACTGCCAAATTTTTTCGTACCACTGCCAATAGCTTTCGTCATTTGTGGCATCAGCGAGTAGGGCTGCTGCGGCTAATGATTCGGCCTGCACCCAAAAGTATTTATCGCTATCACAAATTTGTTTATTTGGTGCAAAGCCATAGAAAATGCCCCCATGTTGCTGATCCCACGCGATGCTCAGGGTTTCATCAAACAGGCTTTTAGCGCGCGTTACCAGCCAAGGTTCATCAATATGGCGGTTTAAAATAAGTAATAGTTTTGCCCACTCAGTTTGATGACCTGGTTGAAATCCCCAAGGTCTAAATAAATGCTGCGGGTCATCTTTGTTGTAATCTAAATCGATTTGCCAATTTTTAGAATAGTGCTCCCACACCAACTGCTGGCTGTGGGCTGCCAGTTTTACGGTAAAAGTTTCGGCAAGTTGTTTAGCGCGTTTTAAATAACGGGTCTCGTTAGTTGCTTCAAAACACATGAGTAAGGCTTCGCATAAATGCATATTGGCATTTTGGCCGCGATAGTCATCTGCACAGCTAAAATCGGCATTTTGCTCATCTAAATAGGCATTATGCTGTGGTTCAAAGTAGTGCTGCTCTAATAAATCCCATACCTGTGAAATAGTTTTTTTGCAGTCGTTCACCCCTGCTTTTAAAGCAACCGCGTTTGCAAGCATAACAAAGGCAAGCCCATAGCAATGGTTGGTGTCGTCTAACACTGTTACTGTGCCGTTATCATCTTGCTCAATAAGCCAAGCATAACCACCAGATGCTTGTTTATGCGCATGTTCAAGGTGGGCTAAACCATGTTTAGTGAGGCTTAAATATTCTGGATCTTTAAACTCGATATACGCCATCGCGTAATTAAAAACAAAGCGGGTGCTCGACACTAAATGCCGAGTGTGTTTTTCGTAAACCGCGCCATTATTTTTAAAGAATTGATAAAAGCCCGCTAAGCCATGGGCTGAATGATCAACACAATGGGGGTGATAAAAAGCAAGAGTATCTTGGATATGCTGCTTAAGAAAATCAGGGCTTTTAAAGTTAACTGTGGCCATGCGTTATTAATAAATCTGTGTTCATCTTGCAACTATAGCAGGAAATAAAATTATTGGAACGTTCCTAGTAAATCTTTGTGCTATTTTTACTTCAATGTGTAGAATCAAAGGTAACTTGTTAACGGAGTGAAAACCACGTGAGTGAAATAAATACAAACCAATCGTTTGTCGCCGATGGTTCGCAGCAAAATAAAAACTACCTGCTACCACTGACAGCAATGACAACCCTGTTCTTTTTATGGGGTTTCATTACAGTTTTAAATGACGTGTTGATCCCGCGCTTAAAAGGGGTGTTCGATTTAACCTACACAGAGGCAATGCTGGTTCAGTTTTGTTTCTTTGGCGCTTACTTTATTGTTTCGCTACCTGCGGGTATGTTGGTTAAAAAAATGGGCTACAAAAATGGCGTACTAACCGGCTTAGTCGTAGCATCAATTGGCTGTATGTTATTTTACCCAGCAGTTGTTGTGCATGAGTACTGGTTATTCTTAGGTGCGTTATTTGTTCTAGCAGCAGGTATTACCGTATTACAGGTATCTGCTAACCCGTATGTTGTGGCGTTAGGTCCTGAAAAAACGGCGTCGTCACGTTTAAATTTAGCACAAGCACTTAACTCACTAGGTACCACAGTTGGTCCATATGTGGGTGGTATTTTATTCTTTGGTACAGCAGGCACATTAGCTGCAAACGCAGCAACTGCAGAATCTGTAAAAGTGCCTTACCTTATGCTTGCAGCAGCACTACTGACCATTGCTGTAGTATTTGCCTTCTTTAAATTACCTGTGATTGCAGAGCATACAGAAGAGCAAGACTGTAAAGCGAAAGGCCACAGCCTTGCCGAAGCACCTCATTTAATGATGGGTGTTGTAGGTATCTTCTGTTACGTAGGTGCAGAGGTTTCAATTGGTAGCTTCTTAGTAAACTATTTTGGCGAAGAACACATCGCTGGCCTTGAAGAGCATGCGGCTGCAAGCCTAATTGCTTATTACTGGGGCGGTGCAATGGTGGGTCGTTTCATTGGCTCTGCAGCACTTCAAAAGATTGCGCCTTCAAAAGCGTTATTCTTTAATGCCATGATGGTTATTGTATTGCTGTTAGTGACTATTTTCACTGAAGGTGATGTGGCGCTTTACTCTGTACTTGCGATTGGTTTATTTAACTCAATTATGTTCCCGACTATTTTCTCTGTTGCTATTGAAGGTTTAGGCTCACTAACTAGTAAAGGTTCGGGTTGGTTATGTTTAGCAATCGTTGGTGGTGCCTTAGTACCATTAGTACAAGGTGTAGTCGCTGATACAGTAAACATCCAACAAAGCTTCTTCGTACCAGTGATTTGTTATGCATTTATCGCTTGGTATGGCTTAAATGTTGTACGTTTAGCTGATAGCTGGAAAAAACGCATCGGCTAAAAATAACAATTAATAAAAACCCCGCACTGAGTTGCGGGGTTTTTTTGTGCCATTTTTTTGCTAAAGCGAACAAAACTAGATGACAAAATGATTTAATGAATACGTATTCAGGGGCGCTTTAAGTAATAATTTATGGGAACGTTCCAATTTGGTTTTTGCTGCTTTTTTATTAATGTGACTTAAGAAGTGGAATTGGCTGCCGTTAACAAAGTAATTGATTTTCAAAGAAAGCATACTTTAATAAAAGGAACGTTTTTCTAGTTTTAGCTTAATTTTATAAGACAAAGAGCTTTAAATTTGTTAAATATAATGAGGCTAACAACGAAAAAAATAACAAACAGGTTTGTCATGCAAAGCACTCTTAAATTTACCACCAAGGTAACTGTGGCTGCATCACTGGTTTTAGTGATAGTGCTCGGTTTATTCACCATTAATAACTTCATCTCTATGCGCAGCCAAACGCAGGAGCAGCTTTCGCTCGTTCTTCAAGAGATTTCTCAGTCAGTGTCGCAAAACATAGCTAACTGGTTAAATGCTAAATTAGCGATTGTTTCGTCAGTTGCTGATACCTATCAACTTGGTGATAGCAAAGAGCTTACACTTACGCAGCTGAACACAGCCGACAAAGCGGGGAGTTTTAAGAATACCTATATTGGTATCACGGATGGCACCTTTGTATTGAATGACCAATCTGTTGTCTTACCGCCAGACTACGATGCAACAACACGCCCGTGGTACAAGCTTGTTGAAAACAAAACAAACACTGCCTTTACTGCTCCTTATATTGACGTAACCACCAATGAACTGACTATTTCAGCTGTAGCGCCTATGCAAGCTAACGGTGTGTTTAGCGGGGTTGCAGGTGCCGACATCGACATGAAAACCATTACTAAAATCGTCAACGAAATTGACTTTTTAGGCTTTGGTTATGGCTTTTTACTAGATAGTGAAGGGCGCATTTTAAGCCACCCAGAAACTAAATTTAACGACAAAAACATGAGTGACTTATTTGGTAAAAGCTTGTCGTTACAATCTGAGTTTGTTGAAGTACAGGTAGGTGGCTTAGATAAATTGGTATCGTTTACCAAAATCAAAGGAATTCAAAACGTTGATTGGTATTTAGGTGTGGTGATCAACGAAGAAATTGCTTACTCATCAGTTGCCTCATTTAGAAATATGGCGGCTATTTACATGCTAATGGGTATAGTGGCGATTGTATTAATGATGCAGTTTTTACTTCGCTATTTAATGCGTCCAATGCAGCGCTTAAACGATGCAATTAAAGATATTGCCCAAGGTGAGGGGGATTTAACTCGCCGTCTTGAGGTTGAAAACAATGACGAGTTTGGCGAGTTAAGCCATTACTTTAATGCGTTCATCGAGAAAATTCATACATCAATCGAGCAAGTTAAAAATACCACCGTTGAGCTTGAACGCTTAGTTGAGAGTTTAGTTAACCAAACTCAAGGCACGCTCGACATGTATGCTGACCAAACAAAACGTACTGATAACGTGGCAACGGCAATCAATGAACTGACATCGAGTGCGGTAGAAATCTCAAATAGTGCAAGTAATGCGTCAACGTTAGCAACCAGTGCTAACAGCCAATCGTTACAAAGCCAATCTGCATTAGCTGACAACTTATCCGCGATTAATGCTTTATCTCGTAATATGGAGCAGGCGCAAAAAACCATTAATAGTTTAGATGCACACACTGTAAGCATTGGCCAAGTGCTTGAAGTGATCAAAGGTGTGAGTGAACAAACTAACTTGCTCGCTCTTAATGCGGCGATAGAGGCGGCCCGTGCCGGTGAAGCAGGTCGTGGTTTTGCGGTTGTAGCTGACGAAGTACGCCAACTTGCGCACCGTACACAACAATCAACACAAGAAATCGAAGACACCATTTCTCAGTTACAACAAGGTTCTGCGACTGCCGTTGAAGTTATGACGGCCAGTATTCGCGACAGTGAAAAGAGTGTTGAGCAAGCTCATGTAGCAGGCGATAAAATGGCTGAGGTAACCCGTGCCATTGAGTCAATCGATGAGGTGAACCACAGTGTTGCTAATGCCACGACTGAGCAAAACCAAGTGATTCAAAGCCTAGACAGTGATATACACTCAATTAGTGAGCTTTCAAATCAAGGTCAAAGCAATCTTAATAATACATTGAATGAGTGCACTAAATTGAAAGCCCAGTTCTATGAGCTTGAGCAATTGGTACTTAAATTTAAAGTTTAGTTGTTAAGAGACTGCAATTTTGGATCAAAATTGGCTTAATGCCATTACGTTAAACAGTGTCGACACGGCGGATAAACAGCGTCGTGCCTTCACGTTATTTGCCATGGCTTTTTTTGCCATCGTATTAATCACTTCGTTAGTGTTATCTAACTATCAAATTTACGCCTTACCGCTCACTATTATGTTAGTGGTGAGCGATATAACTATTGTGCTGTGCATGCTCTATTACTTTCGCACTGGTGCTTTAGTCTCTGTAAGCTGCATTATTTTATCGATTATTTTGCTTCTCTGTGTGGCCTTGGTGTACACCGGCGGCAAAGAAAACACCGCTTTATATTGGCTCATGTTTTACCCTATTGTGGCTTATGTCACTTTAGGGTTAAAAGTGGGCAGTGTGTTGGTTGGTATTATGTACGCTAGTGCAGTTGCACTGCTGTTCAGCCCCAACTTTGGGCAAGCGCATTACGGGCAAGTTGAAACCTCACGGTTTTTAGCCTCTTTCACTATGGTAATTTTGTTTTCTGGGATCAGTGAATACTTTAGGCAAAAAAGCCATCAAAAAATTGCTGATATTACCTTAATAGAAAAACGCGATGCATTAACAGACCCACTAACAGGCCTTGCCAATCGTCGTTACATTTATGAGCATATTCAGCCGCGCCTTGAAGCTGAAGCGGCTAATTATTTACCTATGTCGGTATTATTAATTGATTTAGATAACTTTAAATCACTTAACGATACTTATGGTCATGACTTTGGCGATCAGGCATTAATAGCCTTTACCTCTATGCTGCACGATAAATTACGTGGCACAGATATAAAAGCCCGTTATGGCGGCGAAGAGTTTATTATTTTGCTGCCAAAAGCCGGGCTTAACATTGCCCATGCGGTGGCTGAAAAACTGCGTAGTTATGTCGCCGAAAAACAGATCCCTTATGATGTTGGGCAGTCTGTAACCATTACCTGTAGTATTGGCATTGCCAGCCTAGAACGTGGTAGCCAATTTAGTAAAGCGATTAAACAAGCCGACGACAACCTCTATAAAGCCAAAGCGAAAGGGCGTAATGTAGTGGTCTCTGATTTAACTGAGATAAGCTAAATGGCCAAGCTAATTTATGTATACGACCCAATGTGTAGTTGGTGCTGGGGCTACAGAGAAACCTGGTTAAAACTAAAAGCTGCCCTTGACGATAAACTGGCTATTGAATATAAAGTGGGTGGCCTTGCGCCTGATTCAGATGAGCTAATGCCAATAGATATGCAGCAGTTTTTACAGCAAACATGGCAACGTATAGAACAGCAGCTTGGCACTCCATTTAATCATGAGTTTTGGCATACCGCGCAACCACGTCGCTCTACTTACCCTGCATGCCGTGCTGTGCTTGTTGCAAGGCAGCACAATAAAGAATGTGAAATGCTTTACGCCATTCAAAAAGCCTACTACTTAAATGCACAAAATCCATCTGACATCAGCACTCTTGCAAGCCTTGCTGAGCAAATAGGGTTAGAAAAAAACGCATTTATAAACGAAATTGAAAGTGAAAAAATAAATTCATTACTCATGGCCGAAATAAACCAAGCCAGAAGCTTACCTATTCAAGGATTTCCATCTTTAGTCCTTGAAAATAAAGGGCTATACACTGCTATCCCGGTTAATTATCAAGACTGGCAAAGCACTTATCAGCAAATAACATCTCATATTTAGTTCCCGAAACCCTCCAACTTTTGCCTTATCTTTGCGCAATATAAACTAATTGTTACAGCTGTCATATTTTTGTATTTTTTGCGCAACATGCTTGTCATTTTTCATCGTTATCCTTTCGCACAATAAAACAACCCAACTAGCAAATTAAGCTAACTTAACGAGTAAAGGTGTATGCGATGAAAGGCGTTAAACCACTGATTTTAGCAGGTATTGTAGCGGCATCTGCAGCAGTACATGCAAACGATCTAGATAAAGTAATTGATAAAAGCAGCGAGATAAACAAATCTGCAGCGCAATCACAAACTAAAATCGACAAGATTGCAGATTCAATGCAAGGTCGTTTACAACAATTCAAAGCCCTTAATAAAGAAATTGACGGCTTAACTGTTTATAACGCGCAACTTACTAAGCAATTGAATAACCAAATTGCAGAAATGGACGCGTTAAACGAGTCAATGGATCAGGTATCGGTTATCGAGCGTCAAATTACGCCGTTAATGATGCGTATGATCACAGGTCTTGAACAATTCGTTGCACTAGACGTGCCTTTCTTAACTGAAGAACGTAGCAAGCGTATTGCATCATTAAAAGAAATGATGGATCGCGCAGACATCACTTCAAGTGAAAAATTCCGCCGCTTACTTGAAGCTTACCAAGTAGAAGTTGATTACGGTCGCACTATCGAAGCGTATACATCATTACTGAATGTAGATGGCCAAGAGCGCGAAGTAGATTTCTTACGCATCGGTCGTTTAGAACTTATTTATTTAACACGCGATGGCAAAAAAGCAGGCAGCTGGGATAAAGAAACAAAATCGTTTGTTGAATTACCAGATTCTGCAATCAGCCAAATCAACAAAGGTTTACGCATTGCACGTAAGCAACTTGCCCCAGATATGTTAACACTGCCAGTCCACGCTGCTGAATAAGAGGTTTGAGATGAAATTATTAACGAAAATGACAAAAATGGCCGTGTTTGCAGCTGGCCTTGGTTTTGCTGGTAGCAGCCTAGCGGCTGAGCCAATGGATTTAGACTCATTACTAAAAACATTAGAGCAAGGTAAAGCACAGCAAAGCGCCGAAAATAAACAACGTGAACAAGAGTTCATGGCACGTCAAAACGAGCAAGTACAAATGCTTAAAGATACACAAGCAAAACGTACTGCAATGCTTAACGAGTCTGAGCGTTTAGAAACTCAGTTTGAAGAAAACGAAGTAAAGCTAGCTAACTTAACAGGCACACTTTCTAACCGCATGGGTTCACTTAAAGAACTATTCGGTGTGTTACAACAAGTTGCGGGCGATTCAAGCAACAAATTCATGACGTCAGTTGTTTCTGCAGAGCTTCCTGGTCGTAGTAACTTCATGGATGAGCTAGCACAAAAAATGGGTTCAACGTCAAAGCTTGCTTCTATCGATGATATCGAAAAAGTTTGGTTTGAATTACAACGCGAAATGACTGAGCAAGGTAAAGTATCTCGCTTTACAACAGATGTAATCGTTGAAGGTGGCAGCAAAGCACAAAAAGAAGTGATGCGTGTTGGTGCATTTAACTTAATCGCAGACGGTAAATACCTTGAGTACACACCGGCTACAAATACAATCAGCCAGCTTACACGTCAGCCTAGCAGCCGTTACACAGCAACTGCTGCTGATTTACAGCAAGCAAATTCAGGTGTTGTACCGTTCGCACTTGACCCTACAGGTGGTTCAATCTTAGGCCTTTTAGTACAAGCACCAGATACTGAAGAGCAAGTTCACCAAGGTGGTACGGTTGGTTACATCATCTTAGGTGTTGGTTTAATCGCTTTACTAATTGCACTTGAGCGTTTTGTATCTCTGATGATTATGGGTAGCAAAATCCGTCGTCAGCTTAAAGACACAGTGGCACGTGATGACAACCCACTAGGTCGCGTAATGAAAGTGAAAGACCAGTACCCAGATGTAGCGTACGACACGCTTGAGCTTAAATTAAGCGAAGCAATCATTCGTGAAATGCCAAAAATTACTCGTAACCTGACGCTAATTAAGATTATCTCTGTGGTAGCACCGCTACTTGGTCTACTAGGTACGGTAACCGGTATGATTAACACCTTCCAAGCAATTACCTTGTTCGGTACAGGTGACCCTAAACTAATGGCGGGTGGTATTTCTCAGGCACTTGTAACAACGGTACTTGGTCTGGTTGTGGCTATCCCAACAGTATTCTTATACACACTTCTTAACACGCGTTCTAAAAATATGCTGTTGATTTTACAAGAGCAAAGCGCAGGTATCATCGCAGAGCGAAGCGAGAAAGGAGCATAAATCATGGTGCTATTGATTGATGCAATCAATGCTCTACGTGATTTCCTCGACACAGGTGGCCAAGTTCTCTTGGTCATCGGGGTCCTCATCTTCGCGATGTGGTTATTGATACTTGAGCGTTTTATGTATTTCTTTGGTGGCTTTAAACGCTACAAGAAAGACGTAAAAAGCACTTGGAGCAATAGAGCAGAGCGTAACAGCTGGAACGCAGAGCAAATTCGCCAAGCGATGATTTCACGCGCTGGCATGCAACTAAATAATAACCTTGCGCTAATCAACGTAATGGTTGCGTTATGTCCACTTTTAGGTCTGTTAGGTACCGTAACCGGCATGATCGAAGTATTTGATGTAATGGCAATCACAGGCACAGGCAGTGCACGTTCGATGGCATCAGGGGTGTCTAAAGCCACTATCCCAACAATGGCCGGCATGGTGGGTGCACTTTCAGGGGTTTTCGCATCAACGTTCTTACAACGTCGTGCAAAACGCGAAGTGCAATTACTTGAAGACAACATGGTCTTAGACCACTAAACGAATTTTAGGGTGATGTGAGCATCACCCACTAGGAGACTAACAATGAGAGCGCCACTAGGTAACTTATTTCAAGAAGACGACGCTGAAGAAATCAACATGACGCCAATGCTAGACGTTGTTTTCATCATGCTTATCTTCTTTATCGTAACAGCATCATTCGTAAAAGAAGCCGGTATTGATGTAAACCGCCCAGAAGCGGCAACGGCAGTGAAAAAAGAGCGTGCCAACATCTTAGTTGCTATTTCTGACAAAGGTGAAATTTGGATCAACAAACGCCAAGTAGATGTTCGTGCAGTACAAGCAAATATCGAGCGCTTAAAAGCTGAAAATCCACAAGGTAGTGTGGTTATTCAAGCTGATAAGAAAGCCACAACCGATGTACTTATTAAAGTAATGGATGCATCACGTGCTGCAGGCGCATTTGATGTGTCGATTGCTGCGCAAGAAGCATCATAAGGAATGTGAGCGATGCGTTATATAGTTGCATTAATCATCGCTGGTATCGTGACTGTCATGCTGTTTTTAGGCATGCAGGCACTGATCACCGGTGGTGAAGGGGCCATGTCTGAGCCCGTAAAAGGAAACGTACTTGATTTTGTTCGTCTGAAAAAAGAAGAGACAGTGCAAAAGAAAGAACGTAAACCGCAAAAGCCACCAACGCCAAAAGAGCCACCTCCGCCAATGGAATCACCGCAAATGCAAAACAGTGATCCTAACGCGAGCAATGCCAACTTTGACTTTGGTGCCAGTGTTGAAGCCGACGTTAACTTAGCTGGCGGCTTAGCCCTTGAATCAAGCGACGGTGAATACTTACCGATTGTAAAAGTAGCGCCTGTTTATCCGCGCCGAGCTTTATCGCGTGGGATCGAAGGCTATGTGATTGTTGAGTTTACAGTAACCAAGCAAGGCACAGTACGTGACCCGAAAGTTATTAAAGCTGAACCAGAGTCTTTGTTTGACCGCGCTGCGATGGATGCAGCACTTAAATTTAAATATAAACCGCGCGTTGTTAACGGTGAAGCTGTTGAAGTAGCGGGCGTACAGAACAAAATTTCTTTCCAAATTAACGGTTAGAAAAGAGGAATGCGATTATGAAACCTTTAAAAGTTGCCGTGATTTGCGCGGCTGCTTTCACAAGCAGCCTTGTAGTCCCAAGCGTTGTTAGCATGTTACCAGGTGTCACACTGGCAACGGCTTACGCACAAGAACAAAAAACTAAACGGGTACCTGCACTGCGCGAAAAAGTGTATAGCCAATTAGCACGAGCACAAAAGCTGGCTGATGATGGAGATGCAAAAGCAGGGTTAGAAGCTCTTGATAGTATTCAAGAGCGCTCTTCGAGCATGAACTCGTATGAAATTGCCATGATGCATAATTTCTACGGTTTTATTTACTACAACGAAAACGACCTTGATAAAGCAATTGCATCGTTTGAAAAAGTAGTAAACGAAGATGCGATTCCAGAAACCTTACGTGTAAGCACCACGTTTAGTTTAGCGCAACTTGCAATGGCTAATAGCGATTACGAAAAGGTAATCAAATATTTAGCACAGTGGGATGTGATTAACGACAAGCCTAAAACAGATGCTTATTATGTATTGAAATCTCAAGCGTATTATCAGCTTAAAGATTACCAAAAAGGCATTGAAAACATTAACCTAGCTATCGCAGAAGCCGACAGCAAAGGTGAAATGCCAAAAGAAAACTGGTTAATCTTACAGCGTGCAATGTACTACTCACTTAATCAGTCTGACAAAGTGGTCGAGGTACTTGAACGTTTAGTTAAGCTTTACAACAAGCCAGAGTACTGGGTTCAGTTAGGCGGCATGTACGGTGAAACGGGCGCAGAGAAAAAGCAATTAGCGGTTTTAGAAGCGGCATATCAACAAGGTTTCATGAAATCTAAATCAGATCTACGTCAATTATCACAAGTGTATTTATACAACGGCCTGGCTTTTAAAGCGGCAAATGTTATGAGTAAAGCTATGCAAGACGGTGTCGCTGAAAAATCAGCGAAAAACTATGCCTTTGTTGCAGAAGCGATGGTACAAGCAAAAGAAGCTGAAAAGTCACTTGCTTACTTTGCAAAAGCCGCTGATTTAGTAACGCATGGTCAGTACGAACAACGTATTGCAGAGGTAAGCATCAATCTTGAAAAATACGAAGAAGCAGCGGATGCAGCACGTAAAGCCCTAGATAAAGGCGGCTTAGAGTTTGAATCGAATGTGTATGTTGCCTTAGGTATGGCGCAATACAATTTACAAAACTTTGATGCCTCGATTTTAGCGTTTGAACAAGCGGAAAAACACAAAAAGTCGCAGCGTTTAGCTGAGCAATGGATCAAGTATGTGAAGCGTGAAAAAGTGCACGCCGAAACATTACGTACCGCTTTACTCTAAATCGTATTCAACAGGTAAGCGTACAAAAGAACTAATTTATAATCGCAACACCAAAGCTGCCTTCGGGCGGCTTTTTTCAATTCCTAAAATAAACTAACTTACTCTTTTTTATATAATTAATATTGTCATTTTATGTTTATTAAAGTGTAACTAGTTTGTCATACAGCTCCCGTAAGGTAGTCGCAGTTTAAAACTCAAGTGACCCAAAAGCATTAAGTTTCAGTGCTTTTTGGTGACTTGAGTTTATGCGCTAACACAATAATTAAATATCTATCTTAACGGAGTGAACAATGAAATTATCTGGCTTATTCAAGGTTAGTCTTGTAGCTACAGCAATCTCACTAGCAGGTTGTGGCGGTGGTGATATCAACATCAACGTAGAAGAAACAGTTGAGCAACCAACTACACCTACTAACCCAACTACACCACCAACAACTGAAGAGTTACCGGGTGTATACAGCCAAAGTCTTTCGAACGAAGTGTCTGCTGCATTAGGTCGTGATGTGACAGTACAAGTTCTTTCAGGCGTAATCACTGAAGATACAACATTATCAACAGACGCATTTTGGGCGCTTGATGGTGCTGTATTCGTTGGTAACGATAAAGCAGACAGTGCAACGTTAACAATTGAAGCGGGTGCGGTAGTATTCGGTAACAGCGGTTCTGATTACCTAGTTGTTAGCCGTGACTCTAAAATTGAAGCTACAGGTACTAAAAACGACCCTATCATCTTTACTTCTAAGCAAGACGTAGTTGGTGAAGAAACATCTGCAGGCCAATGGGGCGGTATGGTGCTTCTTGGTAACGGTATCTCTAATAAGTGTCCTGCTGAAGGCGATTGTGCTCTTCAAGTTGAAGGTGTTGAATCTGGTGCTGTATTCGGCGGTACAGACAATACAGATAGTTCTGGTACTTTAAAGTACGTTGTTGTTAAAAATGCTGGTTATGAAATTGCCCCAGATAATGAACTAAATGGTATTACATTTGGTGCTGTTGGTTCTGGTACAACGGTTGAGTACTTACAAGTTCACAACAACTCAGATGATGGTGTTGAATTCTTCGGTGGTGCGGTAAATCTGAAGCACGTTGTATTAACAAGCATCGACGACGATAGCATCGACTGGGACAATGGTTACCAAGGTAAAATGCAATTCGTTTACGTTGAACAAGATCCAGATTCAACAGATGCAAACCGTGGTATCGAAGCAGATAACGACGGTAGCACACCTTCTAAAGAACCAAAATCATTACCAATCATCTCTAACTTAACAATCATCGGCAACAACTTCGACGGTGAAGACGATGCTGAGGGTATCTACCTTCGTGAAGGTACAGGTTTACACCTTTACAACTCTGTGATCACTGGCTCTGACGAAATGGGTGAGTGTTTAGAAATTGAAGGTGCTGAAGACGGTGTAAGCGAAACAGTTAATAACGCTAACGATGGTACTATCTTAATTCAAAACACATTCATGTCGTGTACTAATGGCGAAAACTTCAAAAACCCAGTTGATGGTAGCGGCAATTCATTACTAGAGCTTGAAACGTGGTTTACAGCACAATCTGGTAACGTAATCAATGATAAGCCAATGCTTGGTGCAAACGGTCAACCAATTGCAGGTTCTCCATTACTAGGCGCGGGCCAAGATGTAGCAAATACTGTTGATGCGTTCTTCGATACAGTTGACTTTGTTGGTGCACTGAATGATTCAGATGACTGGCGTGAAGGTTGGGCATTTGGTTACGGTGGCGGTGAAGTAACTGCACCACCAGCAGTAGCAGGTTGTCCATCAGGTACAACGTCAATTTCTCCAGTTGATGGCAGCACAACAACATGTGAAGTGTCTGGTCGTATCACCGCTGATTTAACTCTTACTGCGGGTAACTACTACGCATTAAGCGGCGCAGTATTTGTAGGTGAAGATAATGCAGATTCAGCTACTTTAACAATCGAGCCAGGCGTAACAGTATATGGCCGTACAGGTGATGATTACTTAGTAATTAGCCGTGGTTCAAAAATTAATGCTAACGGTACTAAAGATGAGCCAATCTCGTTCACTTCAAGCCAAGATGTGATGGGTGGTACTACAGCCGCTGGTCAATGGGGTGGTTTAGTACTTCTTGGTAACGCACCATCAAACAAGTGTCCAGCAGAAGGTGATTGTGCACTTCAAGTTGAAGGTGTTGAGTCAGGTGCGGTGTTCGGTGGTACTGATACAACGGATAACTCAGGTACACTGCGTTATGTTCGTGTGATGAATGGTGGGTACGAAATCGCACCAGATAACGAATTAAACGGTATCACGTTCGGTGGTGTTGGTTCTGGTACAACTGTTGAGTATGTACAAGTACACCAAAATGCGGATGACGGTGTTGAGTTCTTCGGTGGTAACGTTCAAGCGAAGTACTTAGTACTAACAAGCATTCAAGATGACAGCATCGACTGGGACAATGGTTTCCAAGGTAAAATGCAGCACATTCTTGTTAAGCAAGCAGCTGATAACTCAGACGCGAACCGTGGTATTGAAGCAGACAACGATGGTTCTACACCGTCTAAAACACCTAAGTCAAACCCAACAATTGCTAACTTAACAATCATCGGTAATACCTTTGATGGTGAAGATGACTCAGAAGGTATGTACTTCCGTGAAGGTACGGGTGCGCAAATCTATAACGCAATCGTAACGGGCCCTGAAGGTATGGGCGAATGTCTAGAGATTGAAGGTGCTGCTTCAGGTGAAAGTGAAACAGTTAAGAATGCTCAAGATGGTACCTTAATGATTAAATCATCAGTGATTGCATGTTCTGAAAACTTCAAAGACCCAAGTGGTGTAGATTTCAGTGTTGAAAACTGGTGGACAAACACATTAGGTAACTTAGTTGCTACAGGTCAAACGCAAGTTGTAAATGGTATCTTCACTATCGATACAACAACAGCGACAGACGTTAAAGCAATCGACGGTTTCTTCGATACAACAACGCACATTGGTGCAGTATCTGCTGATAACAACTGGACTGAAGGTTGGACAGTAGGTCTGGAATAACACAGTAAGCGAGGTGCTAAACAACGTGTTTAGCACCTTTAAACAACTTTCTGTAACTTATTTCAGATAGAGGTAAACATGAAACAATATTCAAAACAGTTCAGCTTAACAGCACTAAGCGCAGCTATCTTATGCGGATTGAGTGTCTCAGCACACGCAGCTGAAGCAGACGAAGAAGCTGTTCTTGAAGAAGTTGTTGTAAGTGCAAGTCGTTTAAAAGGCACTGCAACAGCTGTTCTAGAAGAGCGTAAACAGCAAGCATTCGTTGCTGATATTATGGGTGCAGAGCAAATTTCACGTAGTGGTGATAGTGACGCTGCTGCAGCGCTACGCCGTGTAACAGGTTTAACACTTGTTGATGGTAAGTTTATTTATGTACGTGGTCTAGGTGAACGATATTCAAGTACACAGTTAAATAATTCTGCTGTACCAAGCCCAGATCCAACGCGTTCTGTATTACCACTGGATTTATTTCCATCAGGTATTATCGAAAGCTTATCAGTACAAAAATCATATTCACCGTCAATGCCAGCATCTTTTGGTGGTGGTAACGTTGATATTCGCTTGAAATCAATTCCTGATCAGTTTGTATTTGATGTGACGGGTCAGCTTGGTTATAACAACAATAACTTTGATGATGGTCTTGAATACAACGGTGGTTCGGATGACTGGTACGGTGTTGACGATGGCACACGCGAAATTCCGCGTCCTATCCTTGATGTATACCAAAGTGGTCAATCGCTTGATGATTTAACACCTGAGCAAAGCCGTGCTTTAGCACTGTCGTTAAATCGCGATTATGATCCAAAATCAGCAAAGGTTGATCCAAATACAAAGTTCACTGCCACGTTAGGTAACAGCTTTGAATCGGATAAATGGCGCTACGGTTTCTTATCGTCGCTTAGCTACGATAATAAACACGTTGTTTCAGATGAGTATCAAGGTCAAGGTTTCTTGATTGGTGAAAACTCAACAACCATGATCCGTGGTTATGACCAAGTACTAAGTACAGAACACACGGTTAAGACATCAGGAATGGTTACGGTTGGTGTTGAGTATGACAAAGCGCATAAAATTGACTACACAGCATTAATCCTACGTGATACTGAAGATAAAATTTCAGACCGTTTAGGTATTGACCAAAACAACAATACCTCAGACAACAAGCGTGTACGCTCGTACGATGTTCGTTATGAAGAGCGTGAGCTGATCGTTAATCAGTTAAAAGGTATGCATACTTTTGATTGGTTGAATTACGCGGGTTTTGACTGGAAGTATTCAATTGGTCGCTCAAACCGTTACGCACCAGGTAACATGGAAACTCGTTTCATTGTTACTGATGCTAACGAAGATGGGTTTTACGATACAGTAAACGAAAGCGCATTAACCAATGCAACAACAGCTGCACGTTACACTTTCCAAGATTTGGATGATGAAGTAGAGAACTACGGTTTTAACTTTACGTTGCCTATTATGCTAGATGGCGTGGATGTTGAGCTTAAATCAGGTGCCGACTTTATCTCTAAAGAGCGTTCAGCAACTAACCGTCGTTTTGATATCAATACACGTGCATTCTCAGATGTTGACTTAAACGGAAATGAGTTAAACACCATTTTATCTGAGGATGTACTTACAAACGCGTCACTAACGCAGCCAATCTTAAACGACACAACGGTTTCAGGCGATGACTATAAGTCAGCGCAGAAAGTGGATGCATACTACTTCGAAGCTGATTTCTTCTTCAATAACACATGGCGTATTACCGGTGGTTTACGTTGGGAAGATTTCCGTCAAGTATCTGTTCCTCTTGACCCATTTACTGGTGGCCTTGCATCTTCTATCGATTATGATGAGTTAGATCAGCTCGCATTCCGTGAAGACGACGTTTATAGCGCACTTGCATTAACTTATGTACAAAGTGACGAAACGCAATGGCGCTTAAGCTATGGTGAAACTGTTGTTCGCCCAGATTTACGTGAGATTTCTGACGCAACTTACATCGATCCGCTTACAGAATACCCTGTAGGTGGTACGCCAGGTCTACGTACAACCCAAATCAAAAACTATGATTTCCGCTGGGAAAACTATTTTGATACGGGCGAGAACTTCTCTGTTGGTGTGTTCTATAAAGACATGGTTGACCCAATTGAGTCTGTTCAATCACCTGCACAAGATGGTCCACCTCTGGTACGTATTGCTAATGCAGAAGATGGCTATGTTGCTGGTGTTGAATTTGAATACCTGAAAGATTTCGCTTTCTTAGGTGGATTCTGGCAAGACGTATTCATGACAGGTAACGTGACTTTAAGTGACTCAGAAATCAACATGGACCGTCAGGCGATTGTTGAACAAACAGGGGTTTCTGCAGCGGTTACAAATACAACACGTCGCATGACGGGTCACTCAAAATATGTTGTAAACATGCAGTTAGGCTATGACGCACCTAGTGGGCAACATGCTTCAACGCTAATCTATAACGTATTTGGTGAGCGGATTATAATTCCTGGCATTGAAGGTCAAGAAGATTGGATGGAGCAACCTTTCCACTCTCTAGACTTTAACTACACCTATTTCCCTGATTTCAACTCAAGCTTGAAGTTTAAAGTGACGAATATTTTGGGCGCAAAATCTGAAATAGAGTCAGCGGGTACCTTAACTCGCTCTAAAGAGAAAGGCACTGAGTTCTCAATTGAGTACAAATATCAGTTTTAAATCTCTGACCAAGGAAGGATACAATAATAAATCCTAACGTTGATTTAGCCCTGCACTAGCAGGGCTTTTTTGTTTCTAGAAACCATTGCGTGTTATGGTAGTTCTAAGTGTTAAAACAGGGATTAAAAATGGACTTACGGTTAATTATAAATGGCAAAAAAGCGGCTGATGAGCAGCTTCGTGATGCCATCGGTCAATTTCGAACTCGTCAGCCACTTGCAGTGCGTGTTACTTATGAAGGCGGTGACATTGAGCGCTTTATTAATGAAGCAGTCGCAGAAGGTGTAAAACGTATTGTCGTAGCTGGTGGTGATGGCACAGTTAATGAAGCCGTTAATGCATTAATGAAACTGGAAAAGTCACAACGTTTAGAGCTTGCAATTGTACCTATGGGCACAGCAAATGATTTTGCTACAGCAGCTAATATTCCTCACGGGTACTTGCCAGCACTGAAACTTGCCGCACAGGGTCAGCCGTATGCAATTGATACGGTAGAGGTTGATAAGCGTTATTTTGTGAACGTAGCCAGTGCTGGCTTTGGGGCAAAAATTACCGCAACCACACCGCCTGCACTGAAAAACTTACTCGGTGGTGGCGCGTATACCCTGGCTGGTCTTGTACAAGCGCTGAGTTTTGTACCTTACAGTGGCGAGTTAACGCTGCCTGATGGTGAACGTACTTCGGGAGATATTATTGCCGCCGCCGTATGTAATGGCCGCCAAGCGGGTGGCGGTCAGCCCCTTGCGCCACATGCGTACATAAATGATGGCTTGGTTGATTTAGTGGCGTTTACATCATTTGCAATTTCAGATGTACCAGCGGTTATCGAAGAGCTCAGCAATTACCCTAATTCATCGCAACAATGGGTAAAACGCTTTCAAGTGCCTTGGCTTGAATGGCAAACACAAACAGAAATGCCAATAAACTTAGATGGCGAGCCAATTACCTCAAAACAACAGCGTTTTGAAGTGCACGCTGGCGCGCTAAATATGGTGCTACCAGAAGCTTGCCCAATGCTAAGATGAAAAATTTTGATGTTACTCGGTTAGCGCTGGTTTTGCTAAGGCCGCAATGCTAGATTACTTCTGTAAAAATTAAACTCTCACGCAATGGACTTTAATTTTTAACAGTTTAGGTAATTTGAATGAATCAAACAGTGGAACAAACAATGAAAAAAGTAGGATTAGTCGGTTGGCGGGGCATGGTTGGCTCTGTGTTATTAGAACGTATGCAGCAAGAAAATGATTTTTCTAATATCGACACGACTTTTTTCACCACCTCACAAACCGGTCAATTAGGCCCTGATCTTGCTGGCCCTGCTAAACCGCTTTTAGATGCCAATGATATCGCTGAGCTTGCGAAGATGGATATTATTGTTACTTGCCAAGGCGGTGACTATACCAAAGCCGTTTACCCGCAATTACGTGAATCAGGTTGGCAAGGTTACTGGATTGATGCGGCATCGGCACTGCGTATGAGTGACGACAGTATTATTGTGCTAGATCCGGTAAATAAAGACGTTATCAGTGCGGGCTTAGAGCAAGGTGTTAAAACCTATGTGGGCGGTAACTGTACCGTATCACTTATGCTATTAGCCCTAGGCGGTTTATTTGAACAAGACTTGATTGAATGGGTAAGCCCAATGACATATCAAGCGGCTTCTGGTGCAGGCGCACGCAACATGAAAGAGTTAATTGCGCAAATGGGTGCAATTCACGAAACAGTGGCAGACAAGCTTGCAGATCCAAATGCTGCGATTCTTGAGATTGATAAGTTAGTCACCGAAAAAATTGCCTCAAGCGATTTACCACAAGACCAGTTTGGTGTGCCTCTAGCTGGTAGCCTTATCCCTTGGATTGATGTACCAATGCCAAGCGGTCAAAGTAAAGAAGAGTGGAAAGCGCAAGTTGAAGCAAACAAAATTTTAGGTAGCAGCGAACAACCTGTCCCTGTTGATGGCTTATGTGTTCGCATTGGCGCAATGCGCTGTCACTCACAAGCAATGACAATTAAGCTGCGCAAAGACATTAGCGTTGAGAAAATTGAAGAAATTCTTGCTTCTCACAATGAGTGGGTAAAAGTGATCCCAAATGATCGTGACATTACCGCTACAGACTTAACCCCTGTAAAAGTAACTGGCACGCTGTCTATTCCGGTAGGTCGTATTCGTAAATTAGCGATGGGTCCAGAGTATATCAGTGCGTTTACGGTTGGTGACCAACTGTTATGGGGGGCAGCTGAGCCACTTCGTCGCATGTTACGCATTATTGTTGATGGCCAACATTAATCACACATCTCAATATTAAGGCTAGCAGTTTGCTGGCCTTTTTTAGCACTAAAGGAAAGTAATGCATACCCCCAATAAATGGAAAATGACACCAGAGCGAGTGTCGCAGTTTATCAAAACCTACAGCTTTGCTCTGATGGTTGATAGTGAGTTTGAGGCAACCCATCTACCATTAGTTTATAAACCCGATGAAGGCGAGTTTGGTACTTTATATGGTCATGTGTCACGGGCTAATCGTCACGGTAAAAGCTTGCAAGATACCCGTGTATTAGTGGTTTTTAACGGCCCGCATAGTTATATATCTCCCACTTGGTATAGCGAGAAGCCAGCTGTATCAACTTGGAACTACGCTGTGGTGCATGCCAAGGGCAAAGTAGAATACCTCAATGATGAAAACACCTTAGCCTGCCTAGATGAGTTAATTAGCCAATACGAGCCGAGTATTTTAAACGACACCAGTTTATTGCCAGCTGATTATCAAGCCAAGTTACTTCGTGGCATTGTTGGTATTAAAATCGAACTTGATTCAATTCAGGCAAAAGAAAAGTTAGGCCAGCATAAATCGGCAGCGGATCAACAAGGTGTTGTAACAGGGTTAAAATCAGATAAACACCCAGATGCCCAAGCCTTACTTAGCTATATGCTTAAACATGAAGTAGGAATAGGCAGCTAATTTGCATCCCGCAAATGCTGCCAATTGGTTGGAAAGTATCAAGCACTGCTTTGTTAAAAGCATGTTAACTACTAAAACTAAAGTTAGTACATTCCATGTATCTGTCAACTAAATGTCATATTTAGAGACGGTAAGTTTCGAGTTAAAGCAATCTTAGAAGATATGTAAAACTGATTGATTTTATTTATCCTAATCTACTTTGCACCGAAAAAATAAACACTTAATTATTTGCCGAACTTCCAAGCCCTCACTATATTTTCTTAAGTGCTTAGTTGGAAGTTGGCTATGAACATTTCAAAAAAATTAAAACTCGCCTTTGCGTCAGCCATTGCGCTGCCACTCATTATCATTGCTGTGCTTGTAATTACACAAACAAGACAGCAAGCCCTCGATAGTTTTGCCGAGCTTAGTGAAAGAGAAGCAAGACAAGTCGATAATGGTATCAGTATGTTTTTTGCCGAAATCGAAAAAAACGTCGATTACCTTGCTTCCCATGCCGCTATCTTAGATGCCAAGCAAGGTGTTAAAACCCATATGCAGTCACCTAGTGCAGAAAAGCTTGATCATTTAAGTGGTAGTAACATCGAACAAAACGCCTTTAGTTTGTTTGATCACTTTGGCGCCACCCACCCGGGACTTGCATATATTTATATGGGTAATGAGCAAGGCGGTTATATTCAATGGCCAGAGGGGGAAGTTACAGCGAATTATGACCCTAGAGTGAGGCCTTGGTACGAAACAGGCAAAGCAGCAGATGGTAAAACGGTAAGAACCAATGCCTATTATTGGGCAGCCGATGACATGGTAATTGTTTCTACTGTTAAAGCGATTAAACAAGCAGGAGAGTTTATTGGTGTGCAGGGCATGGATGTATCCTTGCAGGGCCTTACCGATATTATTGCGAACATTAAACTTGGTGAAACTGGCTATTTAATGTTGATTGAAGATAGTGGCAATGTACTGGTGGACGTTAAAAATGCTGATTACAGGTTTAAACAGTTAGCACAAGTCAATAACGGAAAATACAAGCAACTCGCTGAGAATAATCAGGGGCAATTTGAAATCGACATTAATGGCAAAGATTACTTAGCGAATATTTATACCTCACAAAAACTAGGCTGGAAATTTATAGGCTTAGTAGAAAAATCTGAAGTGATGAGTGCCGCAAACGCTATGACGATTACCATTTTAGTCATCAGTGCAATCTTGATTGCTGTGTTCATTTTAGTTGCTAGCTATATTTCTAAATTAATTTCTGCACCTATTGTTGAAGTAAGTGATGGTCTTACCGAGATATCGCAAGGTGGTGGTGATTTAACTAAACGTTTAGTGATTAAAACACGCGATGAAACGGCCAAACTGGCTAACAGCTTTAACTTATTTTTGAATCTAATATCGGATTTAGTCACGCAAATTAATGATTGTGCGCAAAATGTTAGTGATACCTCAGCGCAAACATCATCACAGGCGGCGCAATTATCTGGTTCAACATCACAGCAACAACAAGCCCTTGAAATGGCGGCCACTGCGATTAATGAAATGGCAGCGACTGCTAATGAAGTCTCTGCTAGTTGTGCCAATGCAGCCGAACTTGCATCGCAAACACAGCAGGCCTCTGAGCTTGGGCAAAGTGTTATATCTGAAACGGTTGATAGTGTTGTGTCTTTGTCTGAGGTGATCACCAAAGCAACCCAGGATATAAATCAACTCGACGCTGAAAGTGAAAATATCATGTCGATTTTAAGTGTCATAAGAGGCATTGCAGAGCAAACCAATTTGTTAGCCTTAAATGCAGCAATTGAAGCGGCGAGGGCAGGCGACCATGGTCGAGGTTTTGCGGTAGTTGCAGATGAGGTGCGTGCGTTATCACAAAGAACCTCAGAATCAACAGAAGAAATAGCAAGTCAGTTAGATACGTTACGTAAAATGTCTGATCAAGTGTCAAAAGAGATGACAACCAGCTTAAACCGTACAAACAAAACAGTTGATCTAGCTCATTCAGCACAGCAACAATTTAGCGAAATAACCGCGTCCATCGTCAATATTAGCGATTTAAATACACAAATTGCCACTGCAGCCGAAGAGCAACAGCATGTAGCCGAAGACATTAACCGCAATGTGGTTGAAATTAAAAATGCGGCAGATGATGTAAGCGAAATTGCCGATAGTGCAAGAGGTAATGGAGAGAAACTAAACCTGTTATCGAATACACTGACTGATTTAGTGGGTAAATTTAAAGTGTAAAATACACTTTGTTTCATATACTTTGCATGCTTTAATGGAATAAATAACTAAAGCGTGTAACGAATCATTTTGTTATTTGATTAGAGAACACAAGGCACGAAAACTCCTATAAAATGGCAAATAATGAAAATAGATAGTGTGAACGCCCAAGATTATCCAGAGCTACTCGCTGTATGGGAAAACTCAGTTCGATCAACCCATGATTTTATAACTGAAGACGACATCGCTTTTTTTAAGCCAATTATTATTGAACAGGCATTTCCTAATGTGACTTTAAAGTGCATTAAGGATGAGCATCAGGCAATTTTAGGCTTCGTTGGCGTACATGAGTGTAAAATAGAAATGTTGTTCATTTTAGATGCCGCAAGGGGTATGGGGATAGGTAAAACACTCTTGAACTATGCGGTTGAGCAATTAGCTGCCAACAAAGTAGATGTTAATGAGCAAAACCCACTTGCAGTGGGGTTTTATCAGCATATGGGGTTTAAAGTTGCCTCACGCTCGCCATTAGATGATATGGGCAAACCATTTCCAATATTGCACATGGAGCTCGTGTAGGAATGACTGCAGCCGTGTAGGTCGTCAATAACCGTAAACCATAAATATTCGGCGTTAAAACGCCTCCTACAAACTTTCACTTACTTTACTCTCGCACCTCGAAGCTCGCTAACTTCTCTTTTAACGCGCTAAAGCACGACCTACAAACGCGCGAAACAAGTTTCACGCCTACGTTATAAACATTAGGCATTAGGATCTAGGGTCTGGGACGCGGTATAAAATCGATGCTACTTGTTCGGCGTTGAAACGCCTCCTACAAACTTTCCCCTTGTAGCTTGCTAACTCGCTAACTTTCCCCTTAATCGCGCTAAAGCACGACCTACAAACGCGCGAAACAAGTTTCACCCCTATACGATGAATCCCGTAGGAACGGCTTTAGCCGTGAATTTAGATGTTCGCCGTTGAAACGCCTCCTAGAAACTTTCACCTTGTAGCTTGCTAACTTTCCCCTCAATCGCGCTAAAGCACGACTTACAACGCGCGAAACAAGTTTCACGCCTACAATAGAAAACATTAGGCGCTAGGATTCAGGCTCTAGGACGCGATGTAAAATCACTGCTACTTGTTCGGCGTTGAAACGCCTCCTACAAACTTTCCCCTTGTATCTTATAAAAAAAAATCATTACTTGTCATACAAAATAATCTATTGTATTTTCAGGGAATTAAGGTTTAAAAATAAAAGGATTTTAGTAATGGTTAAACTAAATGGATTCACAGTTTTAATTTTGATTGCTATCAGTTCGCTAATAACTTATTTGGTTACTTCATCGAGCAACAATAGTGAGGTGACGGCTACCGTAATAGAGAGTCAAGTTAATAGTGATTCTAATAAAGAAGTGATCTCGGCGAATAACAAAGATATACATCAAAGCACTATTCAAGTTAAACAATTAGCCAATTCAGAGCCTGAAGGTAATAAGGTGAGTGAAGAGCGAGGTCAACAAACGAATTTAGCTGATAGACATTTTTCATCATCAGAATCTGTTACCAATTCATTCATCACTGATAATGGGCAAATTAAACAGCAAAGCGTATTTGGCGCAATCACAATTCCTGAATTTCATGACTTTTTGAATAATGTACGAGGTGCAGAAGAAACCGATAATTCAATAGTAAGAGAAGTTAAGCTGCTCGAGATGTTGAGTCAAATTCGCACAAACGACGTTTATGCTGAAGACTTTGCTTGTAGAGGTAAAGTCTGTGCTATGTCATTTCACCATGAGGCTAACTCTGATTTTGATCTTGATAAGTTGAGTACTTTTGATGAAAACTACCTTTTCACAAACACATCAAAAGATGAATCAGGTTCAACAGTGACAAGAGTCTTGTTTATTCAAACAGACAACCCATCTCAATTAGTTTTTACCAATGGATAGTCTTTGTAGATCGTCATTTATGGCGACAATAACCGTGAACATTCTTCAAATTACGTGCTATAGCACTATCTACAAGACAACGCGCGAAACAAGTTTCACGCCTACGAAAGAAAACATTAGGCGCTAGGATTCAGGCTCTGGGACGCGATATAAAATCGCTGCTACTTGTTCGGCGTTGAAACGTATCCTAGAAACTTTCACCTTGTAGCTTGCTAACTTTCCCCTCAATCGCGCTAAAGCACGACCTACAAGAGCACGAAACAAGTTTCACCCCTATACGATGAATCCCGTAGGAACGGCTTTAGCCGTGAATTTAGATGTTCGTCGTTGAAACGCCTCCTAGAAACTTTCACCTTGTGGCTTTCTAACTTGCTAACTTTACTCTCGCAACTCGCTAACTCATAACATATCTTTTGCTTAATTTAATGAACGCGATATGCTGAAGCAACGAATAAAGCATTACATGGGAGTAGCAAATGAATCTCAATCAGGTGACGTTACCTGTAAAGGATATGAATGAAGCGGTGGCTTTTTACTTAACACTGGGAATGATTCAGATTGTGGATACCCCGCATTACGCGCGCTTTCAATGCCCAGATGGTGATGCCACATTTTCGCTGTCATTAGAAACTGAAGAGTATAGTAATAGTGCGGTAATTTATTTTGAACATGAGCAGCTCGATGAGCTCTACGCAAGCCTTGTTGAAAAAGGCATTAGCTTTGAGCAGCCGCCAACCGCCCAGCGTTATTTATGGACAGAAGCAATTTTAAAAGACCCATCAGGGAATAAAATTAAATTGTATTGGGCGGGAGAAAACCGCTTAGACCCACCATGGAAGGTAGAAAAGAGAGGATGATATGTAATGAATATTACAGCAAAAGTTACTTTCTTAGTCATAGAACGCCCGGCTCATGCATTTAGATATACAGGAAGTGGTTGTTACCCTCGAATTTCATATTTGAACCGTGTCGATACCAGCTGTAGACTTATTTTTGAAGAGGGTAAAGAGTTCTTTGATGGAGAAACTGCTGATATATTTATAGAAGTGTTGGATTCATCCGCTCATCAGAGTATGTATATTGGTATGCCTTTTGAATTGTTTGTATGTCATACAAAAATAGCAGAAGGCCAGATATCAAGCTTATTTTGAGAGTAATTAATGAATTTAAATAAATGCTCTGAGGTTAAATGAAGGGCTTAATGACATTAAAAAGAATTGTTTGGTTGGTGCTTTTTTTATTACTCAGCTTCGAATCATTTTCAGCTTTTGCTTGTAATTGTGGGTATTCATTAGAACATTTTTGACGAAAAATCTAAGTCAGTTCACTTAATCAAGGTCACAAATCTAAAACTAATAAAAGCCTCTGAGACTAATAACGTTAAAGTTGATTTTGATTTAACTGAGACTCTATCAGCTAATAAATCTATAGCTAAAAATATATTGCTTAAACCAGGTGGTTGTAAACCAAGTTTGATGCCAGAGTTTGCATATGTAATTTTTATTCCGAAAAATAAATCAACTGAAACATTTATAAATAAATGCACAGGCATTATTGAATTGGGTTTGCTAGAGCATCCAGCTGCACAAGAGCAAGTGAAAGCTATAAAAGAAGAAATTATCGAGTTGGATCGTAAATTTTCAGGTTGAGTTCGATTGCAAAAAGCTGCTTCATATTTGTTGGTTTTAAAGTAGAAGCGCTAGAGTCTAGGTCCTAGCGCCTAATATCTAAAAGCTATTATCTAAAAACTTTCTACTTTTCTTTCAGTAATTGTTTTAGTTCAGCCATTTCAGCTTGAAGCTGAGCAATTTGCCCTTTGGTTGCTGGCATGTCGGCATCAGATGTTTGCTCTTCACGGGCGTTACGATGCTCTTCAGACATAACTTCTAATATTGCACCAACCATCATGTTTAAAAATACAAAGGCTGTTAAGAAGATAAACGTTAGGTAGAAAATCCAGCTGAGTTCATACACAGCCATAGTTTCATACATAACATCGGTCCAATCCTCGAACGTGGCAATCCTAAATAATGTGAGCATAGAAATAGACACATCACCCCACAGTACTGGGTTGATGTCAGCAAACAGCATGCTACCCATGGCGGCATAAATATAGAAGATCACGAACATGAGCAGGGCAATATAGCCCATTTGTGGAATGGCTTTTAAAAGCGAGTTAACTAGCAGTCTAAGCTCTGGGATCATAGATACAAGTCGCAACACGCGGAAAATACGCAGTAATCGAGCGATAAAAATCGTAGAGCCAGCTGCAGGGTAAAGGCTTCCCACCACGATTATAAAATCGAAAATATTCCAACCTTTGGTGAAAAAGTCTTTAAAACCACGGCTTGCGATAAACCGTATCACGAGCTCAACTAAAAAGAATACCGTGATACCTAAGTCCATCCAATGTAAGGCAAGCTCAGCAGTTGGATGTAAAGAGTAGGTGTGTGCACCCACTGTTAGCGCTGAAATAACAATGACAGCAATAACAAATGATTGAAAAATTTTACTTTTATCGATACGCTGAAACAGCTGTTGTAACTGCGACAACATCATATAGAACCCTTTGGTAATAATATTTAAACCCACGCAATATACAGGAAAACGCAGCACCAATGTATAACTACATAAAGGAAATTTAATGTTTTTAAATGCCTTAAAATTGGCCGTGATTGCGACCCTTGCAATACTTTTATCAGCTTGTAGCTCAGATGCCCGTTATCATGAAATTCAATCGGCGCGTTTAAGTGAATGCAATCATATGGCAGATAAAGAGTACCATGAGTGCGTAAAGCGCCAGCAAGACAGCTACGAAGAATTTAAAAAACAACAAGCAGAACATGACTAAAACTGAAAAACGTATAGATAAGGCTATTCGAGTTGCATTAACGCAAGCGTGCGAACAAGCAAAAGAACAAGTACAGGAATTTTCATGGTTAACGCATACTGCTGACCTAAAAAAGCTACCGCAATCACTAAAAGTAAGTTGTTATTGTAAAGAGCTGCCGATAACCGCTGAGCAAACCCAGTTAATTTCCAGTTTAATTATCAAAGAATTGAGCGCTATAGATTTAGCTATCAATGCAAAAGCAATTGCGTTTTTAAAGGAATAATAATGTACGTAAATTTAACCCCTAAACAGATGGTTAGCTTAAATCTAGCCCTTGCTATGTTATTTATTTGTATAGGTGTGTACAGCTTGCAATCAGACTCATTACCTATTTCAAGCTTTACCGGTTTTATATTTGCTATCGGTTTTATGGTGCAGGCCTACCGCTCAACAGAAAAATTTGCAGCCAAAACAGCGCTTAGTAAAACAATCACGGCAACAGACACGAGCTTAACGGTTAAGCAGGTTTATTATGGCGATAAAGAAGAGACTCTTGAATTAAGCCGTATTACGCAACTGAAAGTTGCTGATAACTATTTAGCCGTCATATTAGATGGCAACGGCCAAGGTTATGACTTTCAAATAAAAGGCAAAGCTGAAGCAATCACTAAACGTTTAAATGAGATATTGCCAAAGGCGCTGCTTAAAAACAGCCCAATCAAACAGGTTTAATTTGGTAAGCCAGCCGCAAATGGCTATAATCGGCAAAAATTATTGAAAGAGATATAGCAATGGCAGTGCCTACGCGTTCACAAATTTCAATTGGCTGCGAAGTCAACATTGTTTTAAAACAAGATCAACGAACAGGTCAGTTAACTCAAGGTGTGGTGTCACGTATATTAACTAAATCACCAAACCACCCGCATGGTATTAAAGTTCAACTTGATGATGGTCAAGTTGGGCGCGTGAAAGAGATTTTATCATGAGTGTTTTAAGCGAAAGTGAATTTTGGCAACTCGTGACCGCCGAAGACAAAACTGCCGAGCCTGAGTCTGTTTGTAACGCATTAAAAGCAAAGCTGACTGATTTATCTGACGAACAGCTGATGGAATTTGATAAGCAGTTTAACCTACGTATGCGTAAAGCCTATACCTGGGACTTATTTGGTGCCGCTTATGTAATGGCCGGTTGTAACGATGATTATGGTTTTTCTGAGTTTTTATGTTGGCTTATTTCACGTGGTGAACAGGCTTTTTTAAAGGCGCTTGAAAACCCGGACTCAATTGCCGAGTGTACGCCGGTTTATCATTTAAACGAACAGCCTTACCCGTATTTAGATGAGTACGATTTAATTGCCGGTATGCTTTACGAAGAACGTAATGATGACGAATTACCCTTTGTACCATCAGGCCTTGAGCAACCAAAAGGTAAACGTTTTAAAGATAAAGCTAAGTTTTTAAAACAAACCTACCCAAATTTATATGCTAAATATTGGCAGCAACCGAGTTAATTAAAAGCACCTAAGGGTGCTTTTTTTATGTCTTTAGGTTACTTGCTTTTACCATGACAACTCAGTAAGTTATTAAATAATATTAATAAAGTGAATGCTAACATGCGTCAGGAGCTTATTGAGCTAAAGCAGTATTTAATAAAAAAAGGCATTAAAAGAGAAACCTATGCGATTGATACTTTACCAAGAATTGAAGGGCATTGTATTTACGACGCAAAGAGTCATATTGAGGTCTTTTACTTCGAACGAGGGGTTAAGTTTCAGCAAAAAACATTCTCTGATGTTGAAGATGCGATAAGTTATTTTAAAGCAGAGTTACTTTCAGACCCCTTTGCAAAAAGTTAAGGACACGCTATGCGAATGGAAAATTTAGATATCAAATCAGAGCTTCACGGAGATGATGCCGCTAAAGTCGCATTTCAATGGTTAAAATGTTTTTGTCCGCATCTAACATCATTTTCCGAATTTGTTAAAGGGAAAAGCTATCTGTGGGATGAGCTCAAAGAGTTTACAAGCAATGATGAAGCATTGACTGACTTTAGCTCTCATCAGGCACTAAACTACTACATCATGCCTGACTACTTTAAACCAGGCGAAGATAGTATCTATGTCACAAATAAAAAACCACAAGGAAACTTGCATCGCCAAGACTTTCATGTTTTCCCAAAAAACTTTGCTTGGTCAATGGCTTTTACACATGAAGATGGTTGGCTCGGCCCAAAGTTTGTAAAATATACAAATTATCAACAGTTAAACAATTTAAATATAAAAGCGGTAAATGAAGTTGCTTCGTTAAAACAAAAATGGAGCGGTGGTTAGTTGCTTGCTTAATTTCTTAGTACCCAAATCCAATCATTTTGTGTTATCTTATTCATGCTTAATTCAGCACTATTAACAACATAAATCAGCAGACTAGATTAATTTGTTTGCTACAACACATATCAAAGGAAATGACAGTGTCAGAAAACGTATATCAAGCCCCAGAATCAAACCTTGCTACAGCATCAACAGAAACAACCACTTTAAGCATGAAAGAAATTTTGTTTTCTTTTAAAGGTCGTATTCCTCGTAAGACCTATTGGTATTCTTTCTTAGGTATTATTGTAGCTTCATTTGTTTTTATGTTCGTAGTTGCATTATTCACAGGTGGTAATGAAACAGCAATCTCTGTGATCACACTAATCTTTTATATCCCACTTATGTGGGTTTCGCTTGCGGTTCAAGTAAAGCGCTGGCATGACCGTAATAAATCAGGTTGGTGGGTATTGATTGGCTTAGTTCCAGTTATTGGTGGTATCTGGGCGTTAATCGAAAATGGCTTTTTAGCAGGTGATGAAGCTGAGAACCGTTTCGGTCAACCTACTAGCTTATAAGCTATACTGTGTGCTCTGAATATCAGAGCACACAGTAAACTTACCCAATGAAGCATTTCACTACGATTCAAATAGCTCGATTTATTATCAGCTTTAGTTGGCTTTATCATGGGCTGATGCCAAAACTTATTCACATAGCCCCCCTTGAACTAAAAATGACAGCCAGTTTTGGTTTTAATGCTGAAATTTCAACACTTATTACCCGAGCAGCTGGCATTGGTGAAATTATATTTGCCGTGCTGTTTTTTATTTTCTATCGTTCAATCTTAATCAATATTCTCAATATAGCTGCTTTAGTTGGGCTAATGCTGTTTGTTGCTGTTTTGCAGCCCGCACTGTTAGTCGAAGCGTTTAATCCTGTGACTACAAACATTGCTTTGATCGCCTTTAGCCTCGTATTAATTAAAGAACTCAAAGAACCACAGCTCAATGCTTAATACGCCGCACCAGTCACCAATAACTCAATTTACGAAAAAGAAGAAAAAAAATTTTTATCTTCTTATTTATTTTTTATAGGGTTAGTACAGATTATTGCCGCATTCTATTTTTTGGATTTGCCTATAAAAGAACAACTAATAGATGAGCCGGGCGTAGTACAACGCTTTTATGATTCACATAGAAATTGTGGCAAATTTAAATGTAAACTCATGACAGTTGTTGGTACTGAGAAGACG
The DNA here is from genome assembly GCF_001401795.1 of Pseudoalteromonas sp. P1-26. NCBI lineage: Bacteria > Pseudomonadati > Pseudomonadota > Gammaproteobacteria > Alteromonadales > Pseudoalteromonadaceae > Pseudoalteromonas > Pseudoalteromonas sp. P1-26. The sequence continues at coordinate 44,890 of NZ_LKDX01000022.1, forward strand.
ACTACATTCCTTAGACCAACTAACTTACCAATTAGCTTAAATGATAACGTTCATATTTTGGCTTCGTATGATAAAAGTGCCGAAGCGTATAAAGTCCATCAATTAAAACTTAATGGTAAGATGATTCAAAGTTATGAACAGGCGCTATTTAAAAGCAACATAGCTCGTATATTGCTTGGTATTTTTGGTCTGATTTTGATTGCTTTTAGTTTAATCAACAAGTTTAAAGCTAAACCGAATAACAACGCTTAATTTCATCAATCATGGCATTTGCTAAAGGCGAGCTGGCATTTGTTTTTGAGGTGATCAATACCACTGGAATATCGTAGTGATATTTGTTTGGCTGGATAGCTTTAAAAATTCCTTTTTCGACCCAGAACTGTGCGTAGTGATCGGGTAAATAACCAATAAACTCACCCGATAAAATCAAATGTGCAATACCTTCATCGTGATAAGCAACAGCACTATTTTGATAGTTTAAACCGTCGTTTCGGCTTTCTTTATCGCGCATGTAGTTACTGGTAATGACTTCGGCTTCTTTAATGAGCTCATTGATTTGTTTGTCATCACACTCAAATAATGGGTGACCGACTGCGCAATACAAAAAGTTAGTTTCGTTATGTAGGGCGGTGTAATTAAGTCCGCGAATATGATGGCGGCTAACGCCAATCCCCACTAATGAGCGGCCATTGGCTACTGAGGTTTCTACCTCTCGTGCCTCGCACACATTAATATCAAACTGAATGTTTTTACCTTTGCCTTTTAATCTTGCTATCGCGCGGGGAATGGCACAGCGTGGGTCGCTGACCATGGTATCTATCATGGCAATACTTAAACGTCCCGATAACTCGTTTTTAGAGCTGGCTACGGTATTAGCAAAGGCTTCGCATTGCTGAAGCAGTTCAATTGATGCCTGATAAGTGATGGCGCCAGCGTCTGTAATTTCAAAACCACTGCGGCCACGTTTACATAATTTAATACCAAGCCTTACTTCTAAATCAGATAAATGCGCACTGATGGTTGAGCGGCCAATATTCAAACGTGACTCTGCGGCTGAAAGCCCGCCACACTCAACAATTGCTACAAAAACGCGCAATAAGCGCAGGTCTACGTCATGAACTTGCATAGCTCTTCTTTTAGTTCGATAAATCTGGAATGAATAACGATAATTATGCATTTGTAAAACAACTAGAGCAAGCTAGACTCCATCTAAATAAAACTTAATCCTGTTCTTTAGGAGTTATAAATGACATTTAAGTATGGTGTTGACCAATTAACGTTAGACAGCGTTAATGCTATTGCAGCCGGTACGTTACAGGCAGAGCTTTGCCAAGAAGCAATTGATAAAATTAATAAAAGCCGCCAAAACGTAGACAAAATGGCTGCCTCAGATAAAGCCATTTATGGTATCAATACGGGCTTTGGCCCATTGTGTGATACACAAATTTCTCCAGAAGAAACCAACTTATTACAAAAGAACTTATTGATCACACACGCTGTTGGTGTGGGTGAGCCAATCGCTAAACCTATTTCAAAGCTGATGCTAATCACCAAAGTACATGCATTAAGCCAAGGTTTTTCGGGTATTCGTTTAACCGTTGTTGAGCGTATGCTTAAGTTTATTGAACTTGATATTATCCCTGTTGTACCAGAGCAAGGCTCAGTTGGCGCGTCGGGCGACTTAGCACCGTTATCGCACTTATTCTTACCTCTTTTAGGTGAAGGTGAGTTTTGGGTAAACGACACAATCAAGCCAGCAGCAGACGTATTAAAAGAGCACGGTTTAGCGCCTTTAGATTTACATGCTAAAGAAGGCCTAGCATTAATTAACGGTACTCAATTTATTTTATCGCATGCCATTACTGCGCTTACTAAAATGCGTTACTTATTAGACCTTGCAGATATCGCAGGTGCTATGAGTATTGAAGGTATGCAGGGTAGCGAATCGCCGTTCCGTGAAGAGTTACACGCAATTCGTGCTTTTAAAGGTAACGTTGAAGTTGCAGCACGTATGCGTAGCTTTTTTGCAGGCTCTGAAAACATGGCTTCACACACTGATTGTGACCGTGTTCAAGACCCTTACTCATTACGTTGTATTCCACAAGTTCATGGTGCATCACGTAACGCGTATTACCACTTAAAAGAGCTTGCTGAAACAGAAATGAACTCTGTTACAGATAACCCAATTGTGATCAGTGAAGAAGAAGCAATTTCGGGTGGTGGCTTCCACGGCCAACCACTTGCTATGGTTTTAGATTACGCTTCAATCGCAGCGGCAGAGCTTGGTAACATTGCTGATCGTCGTTGTTACTTACTGCTTGAGGGCTTACACGGCTTACCACGTTTGTTAACGACATCGGGCGGCCTAAACTCTGGCATGATGATCCCGCAGTATGTGACTGCGGCATTGGTAACAGAAAATAAATCATTGTGTTTCCCGCCATCAGCAGACAGCGTACCAACATCAATGGGCCAAGAAGATCACGTATCTATGGGTAGTATCTCTGGTCGTAAGTTAAACCAGATTTTAGGTAACCTTGATAAAATCTTTGCTATTGAGTTGATGTATGCAGCGCAAGCAATCGAATTTAGACGTCCTAACAAGTGTTCAGACATCATTGAAGAAAACTTTGCGCTAATTCGCAGCAAAGTTACCAAACTAGAAGAAGACCGCTTACTTAAGCCAGACATCGACGCTATGGTAGAACTTGTTAAATCGCAAGCGTTTAAAGTTAACTAAGGGAGCAAATAATGACTTTTCAAGAACAAATTAAGCAAGGTATCCCAAGCGTATTGCCAGAGCCAAAACCGTATCCAAGTGATGCAAACCGTGCTCCAAAACGTAAAGACATTTTATCGGCTGACGAAAAGCAATTAGCTATTCGTAACGCATTGCGTTATTTCCCTAAAGAATGGCACAAAGAATTAGCCGCTGAATTTGCCGCTGAGCTTAAGCAATTTGGCCGTATTTACATGTATCGCTTTAAGCCTAACTATGAACTTAAAGCGCGCTCAATTAGCGATTACCCGGCTAAATGCGAACAAGCTGCCGCTATCATGTTAATGATCGACAATAACCTTGATCCTGCAGTAGCACAGCACCCTGAAGAGCTAATCACTTACGGTGGTAACGGTGCGGTATTCCAAAACTGGGCGCAGTACTTATTAACTATGAAGTACTTAAGCGAAATGGAAGAAGACCAAACGCTACACATGTACTCGGGTCACCCTATGGGGTTATTTCCATCATCAGTTGAAGCACCGCGCGTGGTTGTAACAAACGGTATGATGATCCCGAACTATTCAAAGCCGGATGACTGGGAAAAATTCAATGCACTAGGTGTAACTCAATACGGTCAAATGACTGCAGGTTCATTTATGTACATTGGCCCACAAGGTATTGTTCACGGTACAACTATTACGGTAATGAATGCATTCCGTAAAGTACTGGAAAAAGGCGAATCACCAAAAGGTAAGATCTTCTTAACTGCTGGTTTAGGCGGTATGAGTGGTGCTCAGCCTAAAGCGGGTAATATTGCTAACTGTATTACCGTATGTGCCGAGGTTAACCCTAAGGCAGCTATTAAGCGTCATCAACAAGGCTGGGTTGATGAGCTAATCGATAACATGCCAGAGCTTGTTGAGCGTGTACGTACGGCTCAGCAAAATGAAGAAGTGGTTTCAATTGCCTTTATCGGTAACGTGGTTGATGTTTGGGAAAGCTTCTTAGCAGAAGATATTTTCATTCACTTAGGTTCAGACCAAACTTCACTTCATAACCCTTGGTCAGGCGGTTACTATCCGGTTGATATCAGCTATGAAGAGTCAAATCGTTTAATTCGTGAAGAGCCAGAAGTATTTAAAGAAAAAGTACAAGCGACGCTTAAACGCCACGCCGATGCTGTTAACAAGCACACGGCAAAAGGTACTTACTTCTTTGATTACGGTAATGCGTTCTTGCTAGAAGCATCACGCGCTGGTGGCGATGTAATGGCTGAAAACGGTATTGATTTTAAATACCCATCGTACGTACAAGATATTCTTGGCCCAATGTGTTTTGACTACGGTTTTGGCCCGTTCCGCTGGGTATGTACGTCAGGTAAACCAGAAGATCTTGATAAAACAGATGCGATTGCTGCAGACGTTTTAAATAAAATCATGGCGGACTCGCCTGAAGAGATCCAACAGCAAATGCAAGACAACATCACGTGGATCAAAGATGCGAAGCAAAACAAACTGGTTGTTGGTTCGCAAGCTCGTATTCTTTATGCAGACGCACAAGGCCGCGCTGAAATCGCTAAAGCCTTTAATGATGCCATTAATCGTGGTGAAATTGGTCCGGTTGTACTTGGGCGTGACCACCATGACGTAAGTGGTACGGATTCACCTTTCCGTGAAACATCAAACATTTATGATGGTAGCCGCTTCACCGCAGACATGGCGATTCACAATGTAATTGGTGATGGTTTCCGTGGTGCTACTTGGGTATCTATCCACAACGGTGGCGGTGTTGGCTGGGGTGAAGTGATCAACGGTGGTTTTGGTATGCTACTAGATGGTAGTGAAGCTGCCGAGCGTCGTTTGAAATCTATGCTATTATTTGATGTAAACAACGGTATTGCTCGTCGTAGTTGGGCGCGTAACGAAGAAGCTAATTTTGCGATTAAACGTGAAATGGCTCGTACCCCTAAACTTAAAGTGACCTTGTCTAATAACGTTGATGATGAAGTTTTATCAAACTTAGATTTCTAAGTTGTGTCAATGCAAAAAGGCCATGTTGTAAGCGCAACATGGCCTTTTTTATTGCCAAAAATTATTAAATAGCGCATCGTTTAGGGAATAAATTTTTAGCTTAGCGAATAAGGAGATAGATATGACTAAAACACTTACTGGTGGATGCTGCTGCGGTGAAGTGAGTTTTAAAGTCGCTGATAACTTTAGGCGTTTTTTCTTCTGTCATTGCGAACAATGCCGCAAACTAACTGGCACTGCTCACGCTGCAAATTTGTTTACCTCGCCTGATGCTATCGAATGGATTAAAGGTCAACATCACATCACGCGGTTTAATTACCCTGGTCGTGCATTATCTAGGGCGTTTTGTAAAACCTGTGGCTCAGCGCTGCCATTTGAATCACAAGACAGTAAATACCTACTTGTACCCGCAGGCAGTTTAAATGAAGAGCCAAGTAAAGAATTAGACGCGCAAATTTTCTGCGAAGAGCAAACCGAATGGCATAAAAAAGGTTTAAATGGCAAAAAGTTGATTGGTTTTGGTCGCGATTAAGTCTGATAAAAGAGTAAAGTTAGCAAGGTACGAGAGTAAAGGTAGCGAGGTACGAGAGTAAAGGTAGCGAGGTACGAGAGTAAAGGTAGCGAGATACGAGAGTAAAGGTAGCGAGATACGAGAGTAAAGGTAGCGAGGTACGAGAGTAAAGGTAGCGAGGTACGAGAGTAAAGTTAGCGTGATACGAGAGTAAAGTTTGCGAGGTACGAGAGTAAAGTTTGCGAGGTACGAGAGTAAAGTTAGCGACATGCAAGGGTAAAGTTAGCGAGATACGAGAGTAAAGTTAGCGAGATACGAGAGTAAAGTTAGCGAGATACGAGAGTAAAGTTAGCGAGTTACAAGTTTGTAGGAGGCGTTTTAACGCCGAACAAGTAGCAGCGATTTTACATCGCGTCCCAGAGCCTAGATCCTAGTGTCTTATGTTTTCAATCTTAGGCTTGAAACTTGTTTCGCGCGATATTATGTAGGTCGTGCTTTAGCGCGTAAGGTATAAATTTAAAGGTTAATGCACAAATGGATTTAGATGAATTAAATGCTTACCTCGCAAGGTTGCATGGGCTGGCAACAGTTGAAAAAATTAATGTACCAACAGAACAAGCTTCTGGTTCCTTAAAAATAAAGTTTAATGGTGATATTGGTACTAGAGACAACGGGGAAATAGAAGTAGAGTTTTTAGATGTTGATTCTTTAAGTTTAGCATTTAGTTTAGTTGGGCCTATTAAAATTGTTATCGCAAATGAGCTTGTATCAAGCTACCTAAATGAGAATTACCTAGAAACAAATTTTAACTTTTATCAATTAATTGATGATGTAGGAGTTAAATGGTGGATATACGCTAAAAACTTTAGAGCAAAGAAATTGCCTGCTTTTTACAAATAATGTTTAAATTTTATAGTTTATTTTCGACCGTAAAAAATTACTTAAATCAAAGGTTATCATGAACGAACAAGATCAGGTTGCTTTAAACAACATTGAACACTTTGGATGCCATGTATTGAAAGTTATGGAAGGGGAAGATGCGCCTGAATTTACTTACTCAATTGGTATTAATAAAAAACAGAAGAAACCGGACTTAATCATTCTAGGTTTAGATAATTCATTGGCTCACTCAATGATTAATAACTACAAAGATAGATTACTTAAAGGTGAGGTTTTTGAAGTAGGTAAATTTTATAGTGATTTTCTTGAAGGCTTCGATGTGACTTTCATCGATGTAGATAGTTCACATTATAAAGAATACTTAGGTTATGGCCTGTGGTTACATAATGGAAGTAATTTTAAGATGCTTCAAATGGTATGGCCAACAACAAAAGGTTTATGGCCATGGGATGAAGGTACTTCTGATTATTATCAATGGGCACAACCTATATTAAATAAGACAGGAATAATCGAAAAAGTTTGTTTGTAGGAGGCGTTTTAACGCCGAACAAGTAGCAGCGATTTTACATCGCGTCCCAGAGCCTAGATCCTAGTGCCTTATGCTTTCAATCTTAGGCGTGAAACTTGTTTCGCGCGTTGTAGGTCGTGCTTTAGCGCGTTAAAAGAGAGTTTAGCGAGATACTAGAGTAAAGTTTGACCAGTTGGTCTAGTTTGATTAATCTGTAAAACACATTTTAAAAGGAGGTTTAATATGTTTAAAGTTTTAACCTTAGCTGCTTTAGTCTCGTTAGCTGTACCTACAAACGCAAATGAAATTACAGCTGAGTTTCTTAAAAAAGAGCTTGAACTTGCTCATTCTCAGTACATCAAAGGTTCGAGTGATAGTGCGCTTTATGCGTTAAATGCACTTACAAGAATTCTTGAGCTTGATAGCGCTAAAGCGCTGCATACAGAGGTAGGCCCTAACAATCTTGCTTTTACTTATCTTCGCATTGGTCTCATTTATGAGCATGAAGGTGATCAGCAGCAAGCCAACAGCTACTATGCAAAAGCGATTAATGCTCAACAAGGCGAAAAACTTCAGCTTGCAGAGCTTAAAGCTTATGTAACTAAATTAGATAAATCAGTGAAAAGCTAGCGAGTTACAAGTTTCTAGGAGGCGTTTCAACGCCGAACAAGTAGCAGCGATTTTATATCGCGTCCCAGAGCCTGAATCCTAGTGCCTAATATTTTTTCACGCTTTTGTAGGTCGTGCTCTAGCGCGTTTAAAGTGTAAAGTTAGCCGGTAGCGTTTTAGCGCCGAATAACTAAGAATCACGGTCCAATCCGTTCCTTCGAGTCCAATAAAAAACACTGTAAATTATGAATGAATTGATAGAGATAGGTTTGAGCACAGTAAAGCAATATCCGTCTTTACCGTTTTCGATTTACTGCGCTAATGATGAACAGCACATTGTTAATGTGCCTATCGCAAACCCGTTACTTGTCGTTGTATTATCTGGTAGCAAAACGCTAATAGATACAGAAGAAGTTAACTGCTATGCAGGTGATTTTGTTTTTATGGCAAATACACCACAGGTTGCAATGCGCAATATTCCACAAAACTTTGGCTATATTGCGCTATTGATTGAATTTGATTACACCGACTTTGAGTGTTTGAAATATCGAGCCGGCGCAAAGAAAAAGTTTATTAAAGGGCAAGTTGATCCGCTGTTTAAAATGACCTTAAAACAATTTATTGAATGGGCTGCAGTAACACCACCACAATTATGGCCAATTAGAAGACAAGAGCTGCTGCAAGTGCTATTTTCTCAGGGCTTTAAAGATTTAGGGGCAATTATTGAGCCGCCAACACTGACTCACAAAGTACATACTATCATCGCTAGTGATTTAACGCGTGATTGGGATGCAAGCAGTATTGCAGCTACGTTAGCGATGAGCGAATCGACACTCAGAAGAAAGTTAACCGCAGAAGACAGTAGTTTTCAGTTAATTAAAGATAACGCGCGTTTAAGCCATGGACTACACCTGATTCAAAGTAGCTCACAGTCTATTGGCACCATTGCACAGCAATGTGGTTTTTCGTCGCAATCTAGATTCACCGATAAGTTTAAACTTTTGTTTAATACGACTCCAACAGCCCTTCGTAAAACAATAATGAGCGAAGCAGGCTAATAATTGACAGTTTTAGTACTAATTTGATCTGTCTTTGCTAGGTATTATGATTATTCTTATTAGTCGGAGAGTATTATGAAATCATCAACATTGAAAATTGCTACACCGTTATTTCTGCTATGTTTATCTGGCACCACATTCGCTGAGACATTTACTCTAACAAGCAAAGACATTGCCCATGGTGACTTTATGGAGAGTGCGCAAGAGTTTAAAGGGTTTGGTTGCAATGGCGATAACCTTTCTCCACAACTCGCGTGGCAAAATGCACCTAAAGGAACTGAAGCATTCGCATTGACCGTTTATGATCCTGATGCGCCTACAGGCAGTGGCTGGTGGCATTGGCAAGTTGTGAATATCCCTAAGTCGGTATCAAGTTTAGCAAGCGGTGCAGGCAGTGCAGAGAAGAACGCAATGCCAAAAGGCAGTGTGCAGATCACAAATGATTATGGTTTCAAAGGCTTTGGCGGCGCTTGCCCTCCAGAAGGCCATGGCGCTCACAGATATCAATTTACACTACATGCGTTATCACAAAAGCTTGAATTACCAGAGAACGCATCAGGCGCGTTGGCAGGCTATATGATTAATGCCTATTCGCTTGATTCAGCAACAATTGAAGCGCTTTATAAGCGTTGAGAGAGTTAACGAGATACGAGAGTAAAGTTAGCGAGATACAAGTTTGTAGGTCGTGCTTTAGCGCGTTAAAAGGGTAAGGTTAGCCAGTTTCGAGGGTAAAGCTTGTAGGAGGCGTTTCAACGCCGAACATCTAGGGTTCACGGCTGAAGCCGCTCCTACGTGAAAATTTCCACAGTTTTTGTCGCCATAAATGGCGACCTACAAGGGCACCATCGTAGGCGTGAGACTTGTTTCGCGCGTTTTCATGTAGGTCGTGCTTTAGCGCGTTAAAAGGGTAAGGTTAGCCAGTTTCGAGGGTAAAGCTTGTAGGAGGCGTTTTAACGCCGAACATCTAAGGTTCACGGCTGAAGCCGTTCCTACGTGAAAATTTCCACGGTTTTTGTCGCCATAAATGGCGACCTACAAGGGCACTCGAAGGCGTGAAATTTGTTTAGCGCGTTAAAAGGCTAAAGCTAGCGAGTTACAAGTTTCTAGGATACGTTTCAACACCGAACAAGTAGCAGCGATTTTACATCGCGTCCTAGAGCCTAAATCCTAGTGCCTAATGTTTTCTAAAGTAGGCGTGAAACTTGTTTCGCGCGTTTGTTTTTAAATAGTTGCGTCGGAAAGACGCCGCTGCTTGTGAAACTGTATAGGCTCTAACATCTTGACTCGCATCTCGCATCTCGCATCTCGCATCTCGCAACTTTAATCTTCTTTCTTTGCTTTTTTTGCGAGAATTTCAACTTCGGCTTTTTCGGTTACGCCTGCCATACTAAGGGCTGTGCTGCCTACTGATTCATATTCAAGTTTGATTTTATCAAGTTTAGCGTCGTTTTTGTCTGGCAAATTTAAGCTACGTGATGACATTCCTTTGGTTAAAACACCTAGGTTATCAAATACTTTTTCTTCACCGTTGTTCATAACGACTTTAATTTTCTTAAGATTCACAGTGCCATGGGTGCACTTAACTTTAATATGGCTGTAGTGGCTGCTGGTGATAGGGTTAACGGTATCGGTTTCGCTTTTGTAGCTGACCTTTTTCTCTGCGATTGTTTTCCAATCGTTATCACTAGCTAGGCTTTGAGTACTGGTTAAGGCCAAAAATGTGGTTAAAGCGATGAGTTTGACTATTTTCATTTGATTCCCTCCAAAAATTATCATCATTAAAATTTATAGCATATAAACAGATTGGTTGCCTATGCAAAGTTCATAAAATAGAACCAAAAGCATTTTTTAATCGTATTAACTAATACGTTATAAATTCACCAACCTTAATCAGCATGCTATGCTAGTAAAGTGTCTATAAGTTTATGGATTTTCAATGAGATATTACTTTTGTTTAATGGCTTTTTTACTATCGACCTCGTCAATTGCCAGCGCTCTGCTGGATGTAAAGCCGAGCAATAAAACACAGTTTTTGGCTCTGATAAAAGACAAACAAGGTGATTACAAAACAAAAGAAGGCAGTGATGCGGTTTGTCAAAACGCATCTTTTTCATTGATAAAAGAACCAACGCAAGGCTTTACCTTAGGGACGTTAATCGATTTTAGTGACTTACACAACGGCACGCAGGTAAAGAAGATACCTAACTTTTGCGTTGTCAGTTCGAAGTTAAAATACTTTGTAGATGGCATTGTTAGAACCAAGCGATATTTTCGCTGTGATAATGAAGACGACAACGGTTCAACAACTGAAGATCTGCGTTTTAAAGAGAACGGCAGTATTACTTACACGCTGAATAAACCTGAAGTCTCATGTGTGTTCGAGAAGCAATGAAATTCCATCTAACTAATGAATTTTAAAAGCCAAATTCGAAGGCAACTTGTCATATCCGTAGACATAAAAAAAGCAGCCTAGGCTGCTTTTTTAAGTTTTAGCAAATTACATTTGAGATTGCAGGTAATTCTCAAGCCCTGCGGTTTTGATTAACTGCTGCTGTGTTTCAAGCCAATCAATCTGTTCTTCTTGCTCATTTAAGATGTTATCTAGCGCTTCACGGCTGATGTAATCTTTTTTCTCTTCAGCAAGTTTAATTGCCGCTTTAAGATCAGGTAGAGAATCAAGTTCAAAGCTCATGTTAGCCTCGATCATTTCTTCAGAGTTTTCACCAATACGTAGGCGACCTAAATCTTGTAGGTTTGGTAAACCTTCTAAAAACAAAATACGCTCAATTAAACGGTCGGCGTTTTTCATTTTTTGAATAGATACTTTGTAATCAGCTTTGTCTAGTTTTGAAAAGCCAAAATCTTTAAACATACGAGCGTGTAAAAAGTATTGGTTAATACCTACTAATTCATTCGCTAATACTTTATTAAGTGCAGCAATGACGCTTTTATCGCCTTTCATACAATTAGCCTCTATTCGCCCATTTGAGATTGATGGTAGTTTTGGCTACCAATTTTGTCGATTAGACCAAGCTGTTGTTCTAACCAGTAAACATGATCTTCTTCTGTATCAAACAATAGCTTTTCAAGCACTTCGCGTGATTGATAGTCTTTTTCTTGTTCACAGATAGCAATTGCTTCTTTAACACAATCAACCACTTCTAGTTCAAGTGTTAAATCGTTTTGCATCATGCTTTTCACGTCTGAGCCAATTAATAGATCACGACGCTTAGTCATGTTTGGTACGCCTTCTAAAAACAGAATACGTTTGATCAACCAATCAGCGTGATCTTTTTCTTCTTCCATTTCGTGGTTAAGACGCTCATACAGCTTATTTAGGCCCCAATCATCATACATACGAGAATGAATAAAGTATTGATCTATAGCGGCTAATTCGTTTGCGAGTAGTTTGTTAAAACTATCGATGACTTTTTGGTTACCTTTCATAATGCTGTCCTCGAATTCCAAGTTGCGGTAATTGTAGTATATAAAAACAAGATTGCAAACTTTTTCCTTTGTAAATCAGTTGTTTACTATTGAGTGTGATTCTCGTTTAAGTTTGCGTTAATGGTTGATAAATGAACAATTTATCGTTTCTATTCTTAAATAAAAAAAGCCCTTACTAAGAAGGGCTTGTTGTTCTAAACAAAATTTAACTTAGAAACTATAGGTTGCACCAAGTGTAACAGTGGTACCTAAACCTTTAATGTTATAGCCACCGTAGGTGTATGACTGGGCACGGGCAGGGTAGTAATCATTGTTAAATAGGTTTTCTACGCCCATAAACGCTTGCCAGTTCTCGCTAAAGTTATAACGACCGCTTAGGTTAAATAGGTTGTAACTGCTAATTGGCCCTTGGTCGCCAACATAGTCGCCGTCTGCATTTGGTTCAAAGCGTTTGCGTGAACCCACATATAAATAACTCACCGTAAGTGATAACTCATCATTAGGCTGCCAGTTTAAGTTAGCAGTGCCTTTTGGTGGGCTTATTTGGCGCGAACCTAAGTAAATGTCGTCTTCGGTGTTTTTACCTTCAACATAGCTGTAAGTTGCAACCAGTTTTAGAGTTGGGTTAATTTTATAATCAACTAATGTTTCGTAACCCCAAATCTCTTGCGGTGCACGTACCGGCTCATAAACACCGGTTACTTCATTAAAGCTATTCGTGGTGCCAAACTCTGATGTACTGCGGTAAGCTGCAAATTCAAAACGTAAGTCATCAAACTGTGAGGTAAAACCAATTTCATAGTTATCGATGATTGATGCTTCTGTTTGAATTAGACCAATATCATTCACCGTTGCTGAACGTAGTAGGCGGCCAATATCTGAGATATCAGACCCTTGTGAATAATTGGCAAATGGGCTGAAAGCCTCAAGTAAATTGTATTTAACACCTACATTATAGGTGGTTGCATCGTAATCAATGGTGTCGCCTTTTACGCTAAGTGGCACAGAGCACTGGGTTTCTGAACGGCAAAGCTTTAAGGTATTGTAATCATCAACGGTTAAATCAATGCTCTCTTGGCGCACACCCGCTTTAATGACTAAATCATTATCGATTACCCATTTTGTTTGTAAAAAGCCAGCAAGGCTTTCCATATCCATTTCTGGTACCCAAACACGACCATCAACAAGTGGCTGTGAAGTCACGTCATTTAGAGCATCTAGGCCATAAATAAAGGTCGCTTCAACATTGTCAAAATCAACAAGAGTATTAAAGGTAGCCCGTGCACCTTTCTTTTCAGAGCGAATAATTGATTGGCCGCCTTCATAGCCTTCGTCTGGGTTAGCTAGGTTTGTAGAAAAGAAAAACACATTCTCGATATCTTGCATGTAAAGGTCGAGCGTCATTTGTGTATTAGTAAACAGGGCGTAGTCTGTGTACTTTAAGGTAATGTTTTCGTTACCATCTGGGCCTTGTGGTTTACCTTGCTTTTGCAGCTCTTTAGGTACATGAATAGCATACGTTTTTTCGCCATCATTTAGGTTACCAACTACGTCACCTAAATCGGTTTTTTGTTGAGAGCTAAAGTAGTTATAGCTAAATTGCAGTTGCTTCTCATCGTCAAAGTCATAACCAAGTTTGGTGAAGTAGTTTTCTGTTACTGCATCAGATAAACCATACTGTAAGCCAAGAATATCGCCTTCGGCATCACGTTGAACGCCATTTTCTTCGTAACTTGCAGTAAATAAATAGCTGAGTTTATCTGCTCGGCCATTAACCGCAGCAGAGACTCGCGCACCAGCGCTTTCTTCTAACTTAACTGCACTAAAGCGTGAAGATAGGCTGATCTCACCTTCTGGCTGACCATCACTTGTAGCCTGCTTTGTGATGTAGTTAATAATACCGCCCGATGCACCATTACCATAAACAGAGGTAGCACCTTTGATCACTTCGATACGCGCAATGGCACTTGGGTCGAGTGTTTTAACTCCTAATGAGCCGTTTCTGAGTGGTGTAGATTGTGGCACACCATCAATCATCACAAGTGGTGCACGGCCACGTAAACTCTGGCCTGTATTACTCGAACTACCTGTATCTGGTGCAAGGCCTGGTACCATTTGCGCAAGTAAGCTTTGTAGTTCTGGATTAACTTTTAAATGCTCTTCAATTTGCTTTTGGCTAATAATCGTGACAGAAGCGGGTACTTCATCAATGCTTTCAAATACACGGCTGCCTGACACAACAACGTGTTCCATTTCTTCTGCGGTAAGTTTTTTATTGATGGCATCATCAGCAAATGCCTGGCTGCTAATTGCAATAGCGACCAGAGTCAGTGAAGTTTTTAACATGTTTATCCTTGTTAAATCGGTATTTATTATGTGATTGTGCGGCAGTCTAAATGTAAAGAAGTGTAAAGGCAAGGCTAATGATAATTATTTGCAATAAATTGTTGTGTTGTTTTGTACCTACTTATTTGAATTAGTTATTAAGCAAATAGCGATTAGGAATAGCAGGACAGTAGCTGTGTTTTAGCTGGCGCTAGTTTAAAAAACGTTTTAAGTCGTCTGGAATAGGCATTGGTTTGAAAGGGCTAACATTAGTACCGCCGGTATTACCGAGTGGGACCCAAATATGCGAAAATACAATTGAAGCTGCCATGCGAGCAAACTGACCAATTATTTCCTTGGCATTATGGGTTTTAAAACCAATTTTACACATCCACCAATGTGAGTAAGTATGCGCAATGATATAGCTTTGACCCAGTATATGAGCCCGCTCTAGGTGATAAAAAGCGGTTGTGTAATCTGCTTTCTTATAACTAGTTTTAGCCAATATCATTTCGGTGTTAAAGGCATTTTTGAGCTCAATATTCATGGCGAATGGTATTTTCGATAAATTATTTATTTGTAATGCCGTTTGTACCAAAAGTAAACACCTGAAATCGTGAAAAATAACGGTGACAAAGCAAATAGTAACCACAGTAGTTGCACAATAGGGCCTGCAAAATCACCAATATGAAACTTATATTTAAAGTTCCATGTTTGCGTGGTCCAAGAACTTTGGCTGGCATCATAGCTTGCAACAATATCTGCTGAATATGGGTTTGCCCATACCCAACTATAGGCATGGCTTTCACCTGGGTTCTCTATTCTAAAACCAATGTTATCAGTTGGCTTTTTCGGTAAATAAATTCTAAATAACTTACCTTCAGGAAATACAGTTTGTGCGTTATCAAACGCTTTTTGCACTTGAAAAGGCGTATCCGTTAAAGGGGGAACAACTGCTGGCGGTTTTGGTCTATCTTCAACTGTGCCTTGCATCACAAATTCTAATACGGCTTTGGTTTGTGGTTTCCAGTTAAACGCCATACCTGTGTAAGCAATTAAAATAAGTGGAATTAAAAAATACACACCCAGAACGGTATGTAGCTGATACATCAGCACTCTAAATTTTGCTTTACGTTTAATAGCCAAGCGTTTGATACGATTTTTTGGTTTAACCCAAATATAAAAGCCGAGCAGAATTTCAATAATAAGAATAAGCGCACACACCGATACCCAGTTTCTTAGCGGGCGGTTTTTATCGCCATCTTCATAAAGCAGCCAGCGGTGCAAAGCCATGGTAAAGCCATAAATCGTAGTGTAGTAATCGTACTCATGTAACACTTGACCGTTGTATGGATTAACACTGACATAGCGGTTGTTTGCCAACTGTAATTGCCAGGCGAGATCACTTCGCTGTTCAGGCATTAACAGGGTAACGGGTTGTTTGGTGGAAGCTGAAACATGTTTTATGAGGCTATCAAAATCAAGTGCTGAAGCCGCTGGCTTTACAGTCCATTTATCGCTTTGAGTAAGGTATTGAATATCTTTTGCGTAAATAAGCAACGCACCGGTCAAACTTAAACAAATTAAAAATAAACCGCTTACTAAGGCAAGCAATAAATGCGTACGACGTAACCACAACTTCAACAAGGTTAGTTCCTTCAGTTTACTGTTAAAACAAAACTGAATGGTAAATGATAACGCGTAACATTTACACTAAAACTTGTTCTATGGTGCAGCTTTCAATTGCAAAGTTATCATGCAAAAAGTGACGTATTTCGTCGTTATTGATGTTGTGCTTGGCACTAAACTTGAGCTCGCAATGAACGTGATGATCATCTATTTGCCATGTTTTGAGGTAATCAACATCAGTGATTGCAAATTGGGCTTTAAGCTCATTAATAGCTTCTATTAAAGCAAAATTATCAGGGGCTGCTTGCATCAAAATTTTACTGCTCGCTATTAACAACAAAACACCATGGTAAATGACATACACAGAAATCAGCATAGTGGCAATTAAATCAACAATATACCATTGATAAAGAATGATTAAGGTACCTGCTATAATCACCACCACAGAAGCTAATGCATCAGACACATTATGTATAAACGCAGCACGAATATTCATACTGTCTTTTGCGCCTGCTTTGTAAGTTAAAAGGGCGGTGACAAGATCAACAACCAGTGCAAACCCTGCAACCCAAATGATGATCCAACCATCAATAGGCTCTGGGTTTAAATAGTTGGAGATGGCTTCAACAATTAGGTAACCACCAATCACAATTAAACTTAAGCTGTTAAATAAGGTTGCTAAAATTTCAGCGCGTTTGTAGCCGTATTGATAACGATCGTTGGCAGGTTTGGCACCAATTTTTCGGGCAATTAGGGCAATGAATAACGACGAGGCATCACTTAAATTATGCAGTGCGTCAGCAATTAACGATAAACTGCCAGAAACGAGGCCGCCAATCACCTGAGCGACAGTTAATAACACATTGATTGCAACTGCCAGCATGAGTTGGCGGGTGCTTTGGTTATTTGTATCGTGATGATGGTGGTGTCCGTGTCCCATAAAAATACCGAGTTATTGATTTGCTTTATTTTTATACCATGCGTGCCGTGGTATTGAAATGTTTGTAATGATTTGTTCGTGTGCGGATTATAATTTACTGTTCAAATGCCGGTGGATTTGTTAATTTAGCGCCGTTGTACCATTTTTAGTTCTAATTTTTAGGCTCAATGTGAAAGCTGCATTTATTATTTTGATTAGCGTATTATTGCTCCAACCATTGCTGGATAGCTTTGATGTGGCCGATCATAATGCTGCGTTTAATCACACCTCGGTACTGCTATCAGAAGAAATTGACCTTGAAGCCCATTGCGCAGCCAATGGCGACCACCTGTTACATCAATCAGAGCATGCCGAGCTTAGCAAACAGTTGTCTGACTCAGCCGAAAAAGGCCATTGCCATGTTTGTCACAGCCCAGCGTTTGTTGATTCGCTGCAATTGTCTGAACCTACTGATATCTACTTTACTAAAATTGAATCACTTGTTTTCAACTTCAAATCGGCTGACTTAGCACCGCTTCATCGCCCACCTATTTTAGCTCTTACTTAATCCAAAACCCTTTTTAGATTTTATTTGGGCTTAGCCCATTTTAAGTAAGAGACACTATATGTATTTAAGAAATTTTATGCGTTACGCATTGCTGTGCGTATGCTATATGATTGTGACAAATATTTATGCGACAGAACAAGCGCATAACCACCAAGAAAATGAGCAAGCTGAACATGCTAATGAAGTCAGTTTAACTGAGCAGCAACAGCAACTTGCTAATATCAAGGTTGAGCGCCTTGTACTGAAAAAACACAAGCAAACCTTGTATGCACCGGGCGAAATTAAAGCCAATGGCTATGCCAGTTATGTGGTGTCACCGCGTGTTGATTCTATCGTTGTAAAACGCCATGCCTTATTAGGGCAGCATGTAAATAAAGGAGACTCTTTAGTTACTTTATTTAGTGGCGAAGTGGCCAGCCAGCAAACTGAATTTAGATTAGCAGAAGCCGAGTGGCAACGCGTTACTAAAATGACCCCGGGCACAGTCAGCGAAAAGCAAATCTTAACTGCCAAAGCCGAGTATGAAGTGGCTTATAGCCGTTTAGTTGCCTTTGGTTTATCAAAACAAGCTATTGCACAAACACTCACCATAAGCCCAGAAAAACTCGGTGAATATACCTTGTTTGCACAAACATCGGGAGCTGTTTTAACCGATAACTTTGCTCAAGGTCAGCGAGTTGATTCGGGGATTGAGCTAATGCTAATAGCCGATGAATCTGCACTTTGGGTTGCTGCTCAGCTTTCAGCTAATCAAGACCGTACTATCAGTAATGGCTCTACGGCGCTGTTAGAAGTTAACGGTAATCGCTATCAAGCAAGGGTTATTCAAGAAGCACATACCATTGATGAACAAACACGCTCACGAACCGTTAGGCTCGAGGTAAAAAACACGCAGCATAGTTTGCACCCTGGCATGTTTGCGGATGTGTATTTTCATTTTGAAACAGAGCAAGTGGTTCTTGCCGTACCTGAAAACGCATTAACACGCAGTGCAGATGGTGACTGGCAATTGTTTGTCGTTGATGACGATGGTGGCTTTGCTGCCCAAGAAGTAACCCTTGGCAGAAGTTTTGGTGATTATCGCGAAGTGTTAGGTATTAAAGCCGGGCTTGAAGTTGTCACCC
Organism: Pseudoalteromonas sp. P1-26; assembly: GCF_001401795.1. NCBI lineage: Bacteria > Pseudomonadati > Pseudomonadota > Gammaproteobacteria > Alteromonadales > Pseudoalteromonadaceae > Pseudoalteromonas > Pseudoalteromonas sp. P1-26. Next base: position 63,240 of record NZ_LKDX01000022.1, read on the forward strand.
AAGGTGCTTTTTTTATTGCATCACAGCTAGCTAAAGGCGGATTTGATCCGCATAACCACTAGAGGTGACGCATGTTTAATTTATTAATTGAGGCGGTGATAAAGAACCGTCTACTGGTGGTATTGGCCTTACTTGCAGCGATTGCAGTGAGTGCATTTATGATCCCAAAACTTAATTTAGATGCTTTTCCTGATGTGACGAATGTGCAAGTTGCAGTGAATACCGAAGCACCAGGGCTTGCGGCTGAAGAAGTAGAGCAACTGATCACATACCCGATAGAAGCAGTGATGTATGCACTTCCCGATGTCGAGCAGGTGCGTTCTATTTCTAAAACGGGGTTATCGGGTGTCACTGTGGTATTTAAAGAAGGTGTTGATATTTACTTTGCTAGGCAACTGGTTTTTGAGCGTTTGCAGTCTGCTAAAGAGTTGATCCCAGCTGGTGTTGGTATGCCAACCATGGGCCCTAATACATCAGGGCTTGGACAAGTCTATCAGTATTTACTTGAAGCAAAACCTGATGCCAACATAGATAGCATGGCACTGCGTAGCTTAAATGATTGGGTGGTTAAATTACTTATATTACCCATTGATGGTGTTACCGATATTCTGTCATTTGGCGGTGAGGTTAAGCAGTATCAAGTGAACATAAACCCCAATAAGTTACTTGCTTATGACCTAACACAGCAAGATGTTAGTGAAGCTCTAGATGCTAACAACAGTAATGTGGGTGGCTGGTACATGAACCGTGGTCAAGAGCAGCTTGTTATTCGTGGTACAGGTTGGTTTACCCCAGGCGAAAAAGGGCTTGCTGAGATTGCGCAAACACCTATCAAAACCATTGATGGTACAGTCGTTAAAGTGGCTGATGTTGCAAATGTTGAGCTTGGTAGTGAAATTCGCCAAGGTGCTGTCACCTTGTCAAAACGTGATGAGCAAGGCGAAATAGTCAATCGTGGTGAAGTTGTAACAGGTATCGTGCTGAAAAGAATGGGGGCAAATACCAAGCAAACGATTGATGGCATTAACGCGCGTATCGAGATGATAAATCAAGCACTGCCAAAAGGGGTTGAATTTAAAGCCATTTACGACCAAGCAGAGCTTATTAGCCAAGCGGTACAAACGGTTATTGATGCACTGCTTTTAGCTTTTGTATTTATTATCATTGTATTAGCGCTATTTTTGTTGGATTTAAGAGCAACATTTTTGGTGTTGTTGTCGATCCCTATTTCGATTGGCTTAGCACTGAGTGTAATGGCATGGCTTGGCTTGTCGGCAAACTTAATGTCGTTGGGTGGGATTGCTGTTGCCATTGGTATGCTGGTAGATGGCTCAGTTGTGATGGTTGAGAATGTATTTAGGCACTTAGGGCTTAAGCATAATCAACATAAGCCTTCTTCGGAGCTGGTGGCTATTGCTGCAAAAGAAGTGGCACGGCCTATCTTTTTTGCCTCTTTGATCATTCTAACGGTATTTTTACCGTTGTTTAGCTTTGAAGGCGTTGAGGCGAAGTTGTTTCAGCCAATGGCAGTGAGCATCATGTTGGCAATTATTAGTGCTGTGATCGTTGCCTTGGTTGTAGTGCCAGCTCTGTGTGTGTACTTATTTGCTAAGGGCGTGACAGTAAAACAAAGTATTTTGTTAAAACCTATCGATATGCTTTATCAACGGGCTTTACAAAAAGCATTGCAGGCTAAGCGTAGCGTTTTAGCTATAGCAGGGTTATTACTGATTATAGCGGCCGTTATGCTACCTAGGCTGGGTACGGAATTTGTGCCAGAGCTTGAAGAAGGCACTATTAACCTACGTGTGACACTTGCTCCATCAGCAAGTCTCGATACGGCAATCTCAGTGGCGCCTAAGCTTGAAGCCATGTTGCTTGAATTTAGTGAGGTTGAATATGCGCTGAGCCGAATCGGTAGGGCTGAAGTGGGGGGAGATCCTGAACCAGTTAACAACATTGAGATCTATTTAGGCCTAAAGCCACACGAGCAATGGGTAAACGCGAAAACGCGGGTCGAATTACAGCAGCTAATGGAAGCTAAGCTTGAGCAATTTCCGGGGCTTTTGTTTAACTTTTCACAGCCTATAGCAACCCGAGTAGATGAGCTTTTATCCGGTGTTAAAGCGCAATTGGCCATTAAGTTATTCGGTAGTGACTTAGCCGTTTTAACTGAAAAAGGCCAACAAATTGAGCAGTTAGTTCAGCAAATACCTGGCGCTAAAGATGTCGCGATGGAGCAAATAGGCGGCGAAGCACAGCTGATAGTTAAACCTAACCGTTTAGCGCTGTCGCGTTTTGGTTTATCGGTGGCTGATTTGATGGATGTAGTTCAGCACGGTATTGGCGGGCAATCTGCAGGGCAAATCATCAATGCCAATGAGCGCTATGATATTTATGTGCGTATAGCAAAAAGCTTTCGGCAAAACCCAAATGTGATTGCTGATCTTAGATTGCAAACCCCCACGGGTGCCGTTGTAAGGGTGGGGGATGTAGCCGATGTACAAATTGAGTCTGGTGCTCCACAAGTCCGTCGTGATGATGTTCAAAGACGGGTGGTTATTCAAGCGAATGTACAGGGGCGAGATATGGGCTCTGTAGTTGCAGATATTCGCGCTACCATTGCCGATAAAATGCAGCTACCTAGTGGTTACAGTGTGGCGATTGGCGGTCAGTTCGAAAACCAACAACGGGCACAACAGCGGCTGATGATAGTAGTGCCTTTAGCCTTGTTACTCATTGCGTTATTACTTTATTTTGCTTTTAGTAACCTTTCGCAAGTGGTGCTGATTCTTGTCAATGTTCCTTTGGCAGTGATTGGTGGGGTGATTGCATTGTATGTGTCAGGACAATACTTATCTGTACCCAGTTCAGTAGGGTTTATCACACTATTTGGGGTTGCGGTATTGAATGGTGTGGTGATGGTCGAAAGCATTAATCAAAGGGTTAGTGCAGGAGATAGCAAAGATAAAGCAGTATTTGAAGGCGCTGTTTCAAGGCTAAGACCCGTACTGATGACCGCACTTACTTCAATGCTTGGACTAATTCCAATGCTCCTAAGCACAGGAATAGGCGCCGAAATACAAAAGCCCCTTGCAACGGTTATTGTTGGCGGCTTGGTCAGTGCAACCTTCTTAACTTTATTTGTACTTCCGGTACTTTATAAGTCGATGAGTAAATAAAGCATAATGGGGCTAACTTTTAGTAGCCCCTTCTTAATGCCGTGTATTTCTGTAAAGGGCGTTTACACCATGCTTAAGCCCTTATAAACTGGGCGTTACAATAATGATGTAAAAAAGGAATACAGAGTGAGTAACGCAATTACAATTCGTCCGGCAGTCGCGAGTGATGCTGCAACAATCCTACATTTTATTACCGAACTTGCTATCTACGAAAAAGAACCCGACGCAGTTAAAACAGACGAGCAAGCTATTTTAAAAACGTTGTTCAGTGAAGGCGCAACGGCGCATAGTGTTATTTGTTTAGAGGGCGACACACCAATTGGTTTTGCTGTGTATTTTTATAATTACTCAACCTGGCTTGGTAAAAATGGTTTGTATTTAGAAGATCTTTACGTCAGTGCTGACAGCCGTGGTAAAGGCGCTGGTAAGCAAATTATGCAATATCTTGCTAAGCAAGCACTCGAAAAAGATTGTGGTCGTTTTGAGTGGGTGGTACTTGATTGGAATAAACCAGCCATTGATTTTTACGACAGCATAGGTGCTAAACCGCAAAACGAATGGATTATTTACCGCCTAACAGGCCAAGAGCTTATCGACTTTGCGCATCAATAAGTAATGTTGCTATAACTAAAAATCACCTAATAATAATATAAATAAAAATCATTTGCATTTGATCTTTTCTGTGTGTAGTTTAAATACACATAGAATGATTGGTATAAGTGCAGGTGATTTTTATGACTCAAACAACACGCCACACACCGTTAACTTCGAACGCCTTTGATGACGCGCTTGCCCCTTGGCAAAGTGCAATTTATCAAGGCAACTTAGCATTTGAATCTGGCGAGCTTATAACTGCGCGTGATCATTACACGGTTGCGAGTAGCTGCGCCGAAACACTTCTCGCACAGTTTTCTAATATCCCAATCAACCAGTCGGTAACTCGCTCGTTAGAGCATTGTATTGCAGCATTTGTTGTTGCCACTTTGAATCTTGCCGACACTTTTAAAGTCATGCAAAAACCCGATAAAGCCTGCACCTGGCTTTGTCATGCTCATAAACGATTAAGCGTGCTATTAAATCATCCAGTGCAGCAAGTTCGCACCTTGGTGCTGCACCACCATCATAAAACCTATTATGAGCTGGTTAAGTTTGCCAGCATGGCATCGGCATTTCCGACACTCATTAACCGTATTAATCAGCTATTAGCTGACCATCCCCACAAAACGCAGTTATTACATTAACGATAAGGAATCAGTATGCCTTTTACATTACCCGATTTAGCGTATGACTATGATGCACTTGAACCGCACATTGATGCGAAAACCATGGAAATACATCACACCTTGCATCATCAAACCTATATCAATAAAGCGAATGCTGCGCTAGAGGGCAGTCATTATTCAGAGCAAGATGCTGAAACATTACTACGCACTATTTCATCAATGCCTGAGTCTTTACAAAAAGCAGTACAAGAGCATGTGGGTGGTCATCATAATCACTCATTATTTTGGCAAGTTATGTCTCCTAATGGCGGTGGTACGCCAAGTGCAGAGTTAAACACTGCAATAGTTGATACATTTGGTAGCTTTGACGCATTTAAAGAGCAATTTACTAATGCAGCGGTAAGCCGTTTTGGCAGTGGCTGGGCTTGGTTATGTGTTGATGAAAATAACCAATTGGTCGTTGAAAGTAGCCTCAATCAAGATAGCCCACTGATGCAAAATCACACGCCTATTTTAGGGCTTGATGTGTGGGAGCATGCATATTACTTGAAGTATCAAAATCGTCGCCCTGAATATATTGCGGCATTTTACGAAGTGATCAATTGGCCGGAAGTTGAGCGCCGATATTTAGCCGCAATTAAATAGCTGTTTAAATAGTTAAGGTCCGAAACTGGCTAGTCAAAAAATAATATTCAGTTAAGCTAACGGTATTAGCGTGTAACGAGAAAAATTATGACTAGCCAACAATGGCAAACTGCAAGGCAAAGCCGTGACCCACGCTTTGATGGGGTGTTCTTTGTGGCGGTAAAAAGCACTGGCATTTATTGCAGACCCATTTGCCCTGCACCAACGGCACAAGAAAAGAACGTTGAATACTACCAATACGCGCACTTAGCTGCGCAAGATGGTTTTCGGCCATGTATTCGCTGCCGCCCAGATAGTGCACCGAATAGCCCAGCATGGCTAGGTACTAAAACCACTGCATTACGCGCCAAACAACTTATTGATAAAGGTGAGGCCTACGACTGTGAGGTTTTAGCAGACAGGCTAGGGGTGTCGAGCCGCTATTTACGCCGTTTGTTTAACCAACATTTTGGACTCTCGATCACCCAATATCGATTATTTAACCAATGCAATTTTGCCAAGCAGCTATTACAAGAAACAGATTTATCAGTGGCAGATATCGCATTTGCTTCTGGTTTTAATAGTATTCGCCGTTTTAACGATGCTTTTTTAAAGCAGTTAAATATTGCCCCTTCAAAGTTACGTAAGTCTGATAAAAAACCAGCCTCAACATTAACTCTAACACTGGCATTTAGGCCGCCTTATAACTGGCAAGCACTCCATGACTTTTTGCATCGCCGTTTAATTAGTGGCCTAGAATGGTTGAGCGCAACGAGCTATGGTCGCACCTTTAAAGATAAGCATTGCCAAGGGCAATTCACAGCGCATTTTGTTGAGCATAAAAACCATTTTAAAGTGGCAATTGATATTGATAACACCCGCTATTTACAGCAAGTGATCCATAACATTCGCCGTGTGCTTGATTTAGACGCCGACACGCACACTATTGAACAGCATTTAGATGCAGAGCTTAAAGGTGCGATGCCACTTTGTGTTGGGCTACGTTTGCCGGGAATTTGGTCAGACTATGAAGCGGGCATACGTGCGGTACTTGGTCAGCAAGTGAGTGTTACAGCGGCTCACAATCTCGTTACACAGCTTGTAAGTGAGTTTAATCAGCAAAGTAATAACCACTATTTTCCAAGCCCTGAATGGGTTGCCAATTCTGAACTCGATTTTTTTAAAATGCCACAATCACGTAAAGATGCGCTAAGGCGTTTAAGTGCTTATTGTCAGCAAAACCCAGATAATCAAGAGCTTGATAATTGGCTTGAGCTCAAAGGTATTGGCCCGTGGACAGTTAATTACGCCAAACTACGCGGTCAAAGCCACCCCGATATTTTACTGGCAGGCGACTTAGGGGTTAAAAAAGCCCTCGTTGGAATAAGCGAATTTAATAGCGAGCACTGTGCGCCATTTCGCTCTTATTTAACTTTTCAACTATGGCAACAATTATGAGTATGCAACAAGTTATTATGCCAAGCCCCATTGGCGATATTACCATTCAAAGTACATCAAAAGGCATCAGTTACGTTGGCTTTTACCCGGTGGTTGCAATGCAAACAGAGGTTGTTGATGAGCACACTCTTACACCCATTTTAATGTGTATAAGTGAGCTTAATGAATACTTTAACGGTGAGCGTACACGTTTTACAGTACCCCTTGATACTCAAGGTACTCACTTTCAAAGGCAAGTGTGGCGTGCGCTGATGGATGTTGAGTTTGGTCAAAGCAAAAGTTACCAAGATATTGCACTTGCCATTAATAACCCAAAAGCGGTGCGTGCAGTAGGCGCTGCAAATGGAAAAAACCCCATTAGCATTATTGTGCCGTGCCATCGAATTATTGGCGCAAACGGTAAACTCACAGGCTATGCGGGTGGCCTTGAAAGAAAAGAGTGGTTACTGAAACACGAAGGCTTGTTATAAAACAGCAATTTTACTGGGACAACGATTGAGGTAATAAGAGTAAGGTAATAGATGATGTTGTCGCGCGATTAGGGTAGCATATTGCGACTTTAAAATTTGGGCAACATCATGGCACAGCTGTACTTTTATTATTCTGCAATGAATGCAGGCAAATCTACCACACTTTTACAATCTGCATTTAACTACCGCGAACGTGGTATGGAACCTGTTATTTTAACAGCGGCTATTGATGATAGAGCAGGTGTTGGCAAGGTGTCTTCACGTATTGGTTTACAGGCTGATGCGCATATTTTTGATGCAGATAAAGATGTATTTGAGCTAATCAAATCATTAAATGCAGAGCAAAAGCGCCATTGTATTTTAGTTGATGAGTGTCAGTTTTTATCAAAAGACCAAGTAATGCAATTGACAGATGTGGTTGATGAGCTTGGTATTCCGGTGCTGTGTTATGGCTTACGTAACGATTTTAGAGGTGAGCTATTTAGTGGTTCACAATACCTACTTGCCTGGGCAGACAAACTAATTGAGTTAAAAACAGTATGTCATTGTGGTCGTAAAGCTAACCATGTACTGCGTACTGATGAGCATGGCAATGCGATTGCAGACGGTGATCAGGTAGAAATTGGCGGCAACGACCGATATGTATCGGTGTGCCGCAAACATTATAAAGAAGCGTTAAATCTCGGCCGCTAATGCCGAGATAAAGCTATCAATATCTTGCTTAGTGACGCCTAAATGGGTCACTAATCGCAGTGGTTTACCTGGTGAAAACAGCATTTTTTGCTCTTTTAACGCATGTGCCACTGCTTTTAAATCGATATGTTCGGCAACATTTGCGTAAACAATATTGGTATCGATTTGAAAAGTTGACGTATCAAAACCAGCTAACGTGTTTAACTGTTCAGCTAAATACGCCGCGTTATCGTGATCCTCAGCAAGCCTTGCTACGTGATGCTCAAGTGCATACTGGCCAGCGGCTGCAAGCATACCCGCTTGGCGCATACCACCACCAAGTACTTTACGCCAGCGGCGCGCTTTATCAATCAGTGCTTTGCTACCTAGTAATAGTGAGCCAACAGGCGCACCGAGTCCTTTTGATAAGCAAATAGACACTGAATCAAAATACTGAGTGATCTCAGTGATATCAACACCTAACTTAACCGCCGCGTTATACACGCGGGCACCGTCTAAGTGCAGAGCAAGGTTATGTTTATCAACACACTCTCTGGCTTCTTTTAGATAACTTAGCGGGAGAACTTTGCCACCAATGGTGTTTTCTAAGCTAAGCAGTTTGGTTTTAGCAAAGTGAAAGTCATCAGCTTTAATTGCAGCCACAACTTTGTTTAAATCTAAGCTGCCATCGGCATTATTTTCAATTGGTTGAGGCTGAATAGAACCCAATACAGCAGCACCGCCACCCTCAAATTTGTAGTTATGTGCTTGTTGCCCACAAATGTATTCGTCGCCACGTTCACAATGTGCCATCAATGCAAGTAAGTTTGCTTGCGTGCCTGAGCTACAATAAAGGGCGCTCTCAAAGCCATGGCGCTCAACAGCATATTGTTCAAGCTGATTAACGCTTGGATCGTCGCCATATACATCGTCGCCTAATGGGGCGTCATTCATGACCGCGCGCATGGCTGCTGTTGGTTTTGTAACTGTGTCTGAACGAAAGTCGATCATCTTATTATCCTTATACTAGTTCGTTAAGAATGGCTTCGCGGTCGGCTTGGTCAAAATAGCTCCAAGCAATAAAGCGACTAATTTTTTGGCCTTGTGCCATTTTTATAACTCTTACTTCTTTCACATTAAGTGTACTAAGCAACTTTTTTATATGTGGCAAAGTGTCAGACTTTGAAACAAGCGATGTAAACCAAATACATTGCTCTGCAAACTCTTGGCTCTCAATGCACATTTTACTGATAAATTCGCGTTCACCGCCTACACACCAAAGCTCGTTTTGGCGGCCACCAAAATTAAGCACTTTTTGTGGCGCTTTGTTTAGGTTTTTCCATTTACGCTCAGTACCTGCTTTGGCCTGTTGCTCGCTGGCATGAAACGGGGGGTTGCATAAAGTTAGATGAAAAACATCTTTATTCGATATCACGCCTGTAAACATTTTATCGACGTTGTTTTGCTGCTTAACATTAATTTTGAGGCGGTTGAATTGCACGATTTGTTTGGCAATTTTAACAGACAAGGCATCAATATCTGAACCGGTGAAGTGCCAGCCATATTCGTGATTACCAGTAAGCGGGTAAATCAAATTCGCACCCGTGCCTACATCAAGCACTTTTACTTGCTTTCCCGTAGGAATATGACCTTGGTTATCGTTTGCTAATAAATCGGCCAAGTGGTGAATGTAATCCACTCTGCCAGGAACCGGTGGGCAAAGGTAGTTGTCGGGCAAATCCCAAAAATCGATTTTATAATGGCTTTTTAATAACGCTTGGTTGAGGGTTTTAACCGCTAGTGCATTGGTGAAATCAATGGTATCAGTGCCCGCTGGCGTTTGCGTTATATAAGTTGTTAGGGCAGGAGTATCTTTGCATAGCAAAGTAAAGTCGTAGCCATTCAAGTGGCGATTTCGCGGATGCATTGAGGAAAACCTATCTGTTAGCCATATCAAAGACTGATTGTACCAAATAAATCTTAGCTCTGAGTTAGTTTGCGGTGGATATATTTTTGCTAAGTAGCATTAATACATGGTGAGCAAAAATAAGTTGAAAACTGATTGAGTGGATTTACTCAAAGTATGGGCTAGTTGAGGTTAAGAGCGATAGAGCGTGCATTTTGGCGATGATACAAGCAACTAAAATTTGTGTTTAAAAAATTTTTGACACAAATTGGGTCACATTGGTACTACCATAAGACATTTAAAGCTGATAAATTCGTAAGTGATTCAATCAAGAAAAAATAATAAAAATCATGGTTAAAAAGATACTTAAAGGAATTGGTATAACATTTTTAGTGTTAATTAGCTTATTTGTACTTTTAGCAATTTGGACTGCGAATAAATCCTCTGCTTACAAAGAAACTGCTATTCCTTACCTAAATTCAGCAATTACAGATATCTCTCAATGGGACCCTCAGACTCTCAAAAACTATATGACCCCATCATCAATTGAAAATGCCACAGATGAAGATATTTCTAAAATCATGCGTGCATTCTCAAAGTTGGGTGAATTAAAAGAACTAGGTGAATTTGAATTTATAAATGTTAGCTCTAAAGCTGTCACTGGAGGTGGTTCTGGTACTTATGTTACTTATTTAATTCCAGCTTCATACACTAATGGAGACGCACAAATAACCGTCACGTTAAAAGAAGAAGGTGAGTCATTTTCTATTTATAACTTCAATTTAAATTCGATGGCACTAATTGATTAAGTTTTATCAAAAATAGCAAGCGCAACTGTTTGTATTTAAATATTTTATTTTCAAAGGAATGTTTATGTCTAAAATTAAAAAAATAGTGATAGCTTAAGTAATCGTGCTAAGCCTTGGCGTAATTGCTAAACAATACAATGAGCACAATCACACAGAGATGGCAATTAAAGAGTGTGACAATAAAGACAACGTCGCCAAAGTCGACTCTAAAGGTTTTGAGTGTAAAGACTAATAGAGAATAGCGACAGTTGATTAATGTTATAAATACGAAGCTGCCGTTACGTTAAATAATGCTTTATGAATAAGGAGTTAGTTTAAACTATGAATGAAGTAGAGAAAAAATCCTACAAGTCATTGAGCAATTTGGGTGTTATGTAACATCAGTTTTTGATCCTGAAGGTGAGAGCCCCAACTTTACATATTCAACAGGTATCAGTAAAACATATGATGCACCCGAACTTATTATAATCGGTTTAAACAGCAAACTAGCTCACTCAATAGTAAATAATTATGCAGGACGTTTAAAAAATGGTGAGAAATTCTCAATTGGTGAATTCTATGAGGGGTTCTTAGAAGGTTTTGATGTTACTTTCTGTGAGGTATCACAAGAAAATAAACAAGAGTTTATGCTTTCAGCTTGTTGGTATAATAATGACAAATTTGAAGCATTACAGTTGGTGTACCCTACTAGTAGTGGTTTTTGGCCTTGGGATGCTGATGCAAACCAGAGCTTTTTAACACTTCAGCCTTGCCTAGCAACAAAGAGTGCGTGGTAATTTTTAAAAGGTCGTTTAGTTAACATTTGAGCGAGGTAGGTTCATTCACCTTTGTTAGCTGAATTCATGATGGTTTCAAAAGGTTTTTATAACTTGAAAGTGAAAGGTTTGAATAAAGAACAAAGCAAGGAAAGTGGTATCTTATATGCTGTATTTACAACTGTTTTGATGTACTTACTTTTTAAAATTACGTTAATTTTTTCTATGCAGTTAAATTGGCATTCAACCTGTCTAAGCTCGCTTTGGGATAATGCCAACTCTGTAGTGACACCTTTTATAGGGTTTTCCATTGTCGCTGTATTAAGTTGTATTTGGTTTTTTTATTGCGCCATAAAATACAAACAAAAAGCAGGTAAAGCGGTATATCTTTTATTAGGCGTAGGAGCTGTGTTCTATTATTTTTGGTTTAGAGGCTTTTACGGTTTTTGGCAGCTAATGAGCTACGAACAAAAAGAAATAACAGTACAAGAGTTTTATGAAAAAACAGGTGGTACAGATAGACTCACTTCGTTGTTTGGTAACCGCCTTAGGCATCATGAACTGTGTAAGTCACCACATGACAAGATTAATTAAAATGCAGGTGAGACGTTTTGTGTGGTACTAATATAGGTTGCAGTGTAAATATAAAACGTAGTTATTTCGCTCCCATATTCAAGAAAATGAGCGACGAGCGTATTTTATTTTTTCTGAATAACTTAGTGCCAATAAAAATATTATAGTTGGCAATGCGTTACGTTATTTGTTACTAATAGGTTGATTAATATATGCGCGTAACATCGGCAGAAATATGCGCGACGAGCGCACTATAAAATTGTTGAACTAAGCCGCTACGCGGAGATCCAATGCTCACCAACTGAGCCACACTTACCTTGGGGTTATCCTATAACTTGGAGGTAAGTCATGAACCCACTCATAGAACAAGTCAAAACAGAAATAGCCTATCGAGGTTATTCGCAACGTACATGTAAAAGTTATTGCGAGCATTTACTTAAATTGAGTCATTATTTTGATAAGCCACTCGATTTAATTACCGATAAAGAACTGAATGCGTTTTTTAATGATCCTGCTATTCGTAAACTTTCTAGAGCAAGCCAAAAAGTACAGATAAACAGTATTTGGTTTTTGTTTAAACATATTTTACATCGACCGCTGAACCTAGATATCGCATTACCAAAAGCGAAGACTCGTGCACCAACCTATCTATCTCGAGACGATGTTCGGCTGCTAATAGAAAGCTGTACGGATATGCGATTAAAAACGTTAATAGTGGTTTGCTATGGCTGTGGCTTACGCATTGGTGAGCTTCTACATATTAAAGTGCAAGACATTGATGGAATACGTAAAACTATATTGATTAAACAAGGTAAAGGAGATAAATCGCGTTATGTTGTCGTTTCAGATAGCGTACTAAATCAATTACGAAGTTACTGGAAAATGTATCACCCAACGGGTTGGATGTTTTACTCGCGATTGTTAATGGATAAACCTATGTCAGCATCGACATTTAGGAAGCCATTGAGAAAACACGCACAAGCATGCGGCTTAAAACACTGTAATCCACATGCACTACGCCATGCTTATGCAACACATCAACTTGAATCGGGTATGCCACTGCATCAACTTCAACACCAGCTTGGTCATAGCGACATTAAAACCACGCAAAGTTACTTACATTGGTTACCTGAATTGGGGCATGGCGGTGTTGATTTACTCGTAAGTTGGGTTAAATCATGAGCACTTTGCACCTAGCTGATATTTTATATTCGAGTCTTGGGCATTATCGTCAACACCATACAATGAGCTATCAGCAATTACGCGTCTGCCAGCACATTCAATCTTGCAGAACGGGTCGGCTCGGTTACCAAGCATGGCAATGTGATAGCTGTGGTGAGTCGCAAAAGATTGGGTGTAGTTGTCGAGACCGTCATTGTTCGCGTTGCCAAGGCATAGCCACGGCTAAGTGGGTGCAAAGACAGCAGGAAAATTTATTACCGTGTAGGTATTTCCACCTTGTTTTTACGCTCCCCCATGAACTCAATATCATAGCGCACTACAACCCAAATATGTTGTATCAGTGTTTATTCAAGGCCACATGGCAAACGCTGAGTAAATTTGCCAACCGAAAAGGACATGGTCAATTAGGCATGACAAGCGTACTGCATACATGGGGGCAAAATTTAAGTCAGCATATCCATTTACATTGTTTGATACCCGCAGGTGCGATAAACAAAGCGCACTGGTATGAAATAGAAAAAGGCTATTTATATCCCGTAAAAGCGTTATCAACAGTCTTTAGAGGGAAAATGCTGGCGGAACTCAATGAGTGTGATAGTTCATTGGCGAAGATAAACACGCCAACAAAATGGTGTGTGTATAGCAAGTCCTGTTTAACATACAGTGAAAAGCTAGTGAGTTACCTTGCTCGTTATACCCGAAAAGGTGTGATGTCAGAATCGCGATTAGTGTCAGCGACTGAAGAAACAGTGAGATTTAAATATCGCGACTATGCAGATAACAACCGCGATAAAGTCATGACACTGAGTTGTGATGAATTTTTGCGACGTTACTTACAACATGTATTGCCTAAAGGGTTTATGCGCATTCGCCACTACGGTTTTTTAGCTAATGCGTGTCGCAAGCGAAAGTTAGCGTTAATAAAGGCTCAATCAACACACAAATGCAAACTAGTGCAGACAAAGCCAGAAACAGAATCATTGGTACCGCATTGGTTTTGTCAGTCATGCAAGGTTGGTATTTTACGATTTATTGGTGTGATGAATTCAGATACGCCGACAAATGAAATAGTGCGAACGAGTTAGCAGCCTTGCTTGCTGCTTAA